>NZ_JBJGYN010000043.1:0-41073 GCF_054050015.1 Geodermatophilus sp. SYSU D01176
ACACCCACCAACTAAAAAACGCTCTAACAAAAAACACCCCCCCCCGCCCCCCCCCCCCCCCCCCCCCCCCCCCCCCCCCCCCCCCCCCCCCCCCCCCCCCCCCCCCCCCCCCCCCGGTGCTCGGGCGCGCCCCGGGCTCGGACGGGGCCCCGCGGGTGCGGCACCATACCCACGGCCCCCGGGCCGCCGAGGCGCTGGTGGAGCGGCTGATCCCGCACGCCGGCGCCGTCCGTAGTGACCTCCCGCCCACCGGCGGGTCCACAGCGAGGAGATGCCGGCATGGCCCCAGCGAACTCGCCCCCAGACGGCTCCGCGGCGGGTGACGTCCCCCTCGCCGTCGAGCTGCGCGGGATCACCAAGCGCTTCCCGGGCGTGGTGGCGAACAAGGACATCGAGCTGCGGGTCCGCCGCGGCGAGGTGCACGCCATCGTGGGCGAGAACGGCGCCGGCAAGTCGACGCTGATGAAGACCCTCTACGGCGAGCACCGGCCCGACGAGGGCCAGATCCTGGTCGACGGCCGCGAGGTGCACTTCCGCAGCCCCGCGGACGCCATCGCGGCCGGCATCGGCATGGTGCACCAGCACTTCATGCTCGCGGACAACTTCACCGTCCTGGAGAACATCGTCCTGGGCAGCGAGCCCACGAGGGCCGGCCGGCTGGACGTCGCCGAGGCCCGCCGCCGGATCACCGAGATCTCCGACCGCTACGCCCTCGGCTTGCGGCCCGACGCGCTCGTCGAGGACCTCGGCGTCGGCGACCGGCAGCGGGTCGAGATCGCCAAGGTGCTCTACCGCGACGCCCGGACGCTGATCCTCGACGAGCCGACCGCCGTCCTGGTGCCGCAGGAGGTCGACGAGCTGTTCGCCAACCTGGCCGAGCTCAAGCGCGAGGGCCTCACGGTCATCTTCATCTCGCACAAGCTCGACGAGGTGCGCCGTGTCGCCGACTCGATCACCGTCATCCGCCGCGGCACCACCGTCGGCACCGCCGACCCGCGGACGACGACGGCCAAGCAGCTGGCCGAGATGATGGTCGGCGCCGAGCTGCCCACCCCGGAGACCCGCGAGTCCACCGTCCGCGCGACCCCCGTGCTGCAGCTGGTCGGTGTGACGGTCACCGACGCCGGGGACCGCCCGGTGGTGGAGGACGTCACGCTGACCGTGCGGGAGGGTGAGGTCGTCGGCATCGCGGGCGTCGAGGGCAACGGCCAGGCCGAGCTCGTCGACGCGATCATGGGCCTGCGCCCGCTGGCTGCCGGCTCGGTGCTGCTCGGCGGGGAGGACGTCACCGCCTGGAGCACCCGCGCCCGGCGGGAGGCCGGCGTCGGCTTCATCCCCGAGGACCGGCACCGCCAGGGCATGCTGCTGGACGCGCCGCTGTGGGAGAACCGCATCCTCGGCCACCAGACCCGCCCGCCCGCGGTGAAGGGCCCGTTCATCGACCGCCGCGGCGCGCGGGCCGACACCGCCCGCATCATGCGCGAGTACGACGTGCGCGCCCCCGGGCCGGACACCCTCGCTGTCGCGCTCTCCGGCGGCAACCAGCAGAAGCTCATCGTCGGGCGGGAGATGAGCGCCCGGCCACGGCTGCTGGTCGCCGCCCACCCGACCCGCGGTGTCGACGTCGGGGCCCAGGCGGTGATCTGGGAGCTGCTCAAGGACGCCCGCGCCGAGGGGCTGGGGATCGTGCTCATCTCGGCCGACCTCGACGAGCTGATCGGCCTGTCCGACACACTGCACGTGATGCTGCGCGGTCGGCTGGTGGCCACCCTCGACCCGCGGCGGGTGACCCCCGAGGAGCTGGGCGGGCACATGACCGGCGCGCGGACGACGGCGGGTGCGGCGTGAACGGGCTCCTCCGCCGGGTGGGGCTGCCCCTGCTCGGCCCGGTGCTCGCCGTCCTCGTCGCGCTGGTCATCTCCGCCGTGGTCATCGCCCTCATCGGGCAGGACCCGGTCGAGGCGTTCCGGGTGATGACCGACCTGGGCCAGAGCCCGTCGCAGCAGGTGCAGTCCATCGTGGTGATCCTCAACCGCGCGGTGCCGCTGTTCCTCGCCGGCCTGGCCGTGGCGGTCGCGTTCCGGATGGGCCTGTTCAACATCGGCGTCGAGGGCCAGTACCGGATGGCCACCATCCTGGCCGCGGCGGCCGGGGCGGCCGTGGTCCTGCCCGGCCCGCTGCACGTGCTGCTCGTGATCGTCGTCGCGATGGTCGTCGGGGCCCTCTGGGCGGGCATCGTCGGGGTGCTCAAGGTGACCCGCGGTGTCAGCGAGGTCATCAGCTCGATCATGCTCAACTTCATCGCGCTGGGCCTGGCGTCGTTCCTGCTCACCGGCCCGCTGCGGGGCAGCCCGCCGGGCGCCTCGATCGTCACGACCACCGAGATCCCCGAGTCCGGCCGGATGCCGGACCTCAACGGGCTGCTCACCGCGCTCGGCCTGGCGGCGCCGCGCAGCGGCCTGTACGGCTTCCTGCTGGTCGCGCTCGTGGTGGGCGTCGCCGTCGCCGTGCTGCTCCAGCGCACCCGCTTCGGGTTCGACCTGCGGGCCACCGGCCTGTCACCCTCGGCGGCCACCGCCAGCGGCGTCGACGCCCGCCGCATGGTGGTGAAGACCATGCTCATCTCCGGCGGCATCGCCGGGCTGATCGGCCTGCCCGACCTGCTCGGCTCGCAGTACGACTACGGCACCGAGTTCACCGCCGGCCTGGGCTTCCTCGGCATCGCCGTCGCCCTGCTCGGCCGCAGCACCCCGATCGGCATCGCGCTGGCCGCGCTGCTGTTCGCCTTCCTCGACCGGGCGGCGCTGCCGCTGCAGTTCGCCGACATCCCGTCCTCGGTCGTGACGATCATCCAGGGCACGATCGTGCTCGCCGTCGTCATCGCCAACGAGATCGCCCGCCGCCTGGCGCTGCGGTCGGCCGAGCGGGCCGGCGCGTCCGCCGGCCCGAGCCCGCAGACCGGTGCGGACGACGGCGCGCCACCGCCCACCGCACCCGACGGCGGACAGCGGGTCCACACCGGCGTGCCGGGCGGCCAGCAGGGAGCGCAGGCATGAGCACCACGGCGACGACCCGCACCGGGCAGCCCAGCCGCGGCCCCCTGACCGACCTGCTCACCGGCGGCGGCCGGGCCCGGCGGCTGCTGTGGCTGCTCGCCGGCCTCTGGCTGCTGTTCTCGCTGGTCCGGGTCATCTCGGGCGAGCAGGAGCTCACCTCGTCCTCGACTCTCGCGGCGGCGCTGCTGCTCGCCGTCCCCATCGGCCTGGCCGCCCTCGGTGGGCTGTGGTCCGAGCGCGCGGGCGTGGTCAACATCGGTCTCGAGGGGATGATGATCCTCGGCACCTGGGGTGCCGGGTGGGCCGGCTACCAGTGGGGCTGGGTCGGCGCGGTCGTCGGCGGCGTGGTCTTCGGCGCGGTCGGGGGCCTGCTGCACGCGATCGCCACGGTCACCTTCGGGGTCGACCACGTGGTCTCCGGTGTGGCGATCAACATCCTCGCCGGCGGCGTCGTCCGCTTCCTGTCCGAGCTGCTGTTCACCGAGGACACCGGCGGCGGCCCGACGCAGTCGCCGGCCCTGGCCAGCGACCCGCCGTCCTTCTCGCTGCCGGTGCTGTCCTCCGGGCCGGACCTGCTCGGCGACCTGGAGGGCCGGCACTGGTTCCTGCTCAGCGACCTGGCCGGCCTGCTGCGCGGGCTGACCAGCGGCGTGGGCCTGCTGACCCTGCTCGCCGTCCTGCTGGTCCCGGTGTCCTACCTGCTGCTGTGGCGCACCGCGTTCGGCCTGCGGCTGCGCTCCTGCGGCGAGAACCCGGCCGCGGCGGACTCCCTGGGCGTGCCGGTCTACCGGCTGAAGTACCTGGCCGTCATCGTCTCCGGCGCGCTGGCCGGTCTCGGCGGCGTCTTCCTCGTGTTCGTCGCCGGCATCTACCGCGAGGGCCAGACCGGCGGCCGCGGCTTCATCGGCCTGGCCGCGCTGATCTTCGGCAACTGGCGCCCCGGCGGCCTGGCGGCCGGCGCGGGCCTGTTCGGCTTCGCCGACGCCCTACAGCTGCGCAGCCAGACCGCGGTGGTGGCGCTGCTGCTGCTCATCGCCGTCCTGCTGGCCGGGGTCGCGGTCCTCCAGGCGGTGCGCCGCAAGCCGCTGCAGGCGGTGCTCGCCGGCGCCTTCGCCGCCGCCGCGCTGGTCGGCTTCCTCACCGTCGACCGGCTGCCCGAGGGCATCGTCTTCTTCACCCCGCACCTGACCACGCTGCTCGTGCTGTCGCTGGCCTCCCAACGCCTGCGGATGCCGAGAGCCGATGGGTTGGTCTACCGACGAGGAGAGCACTGATGGGTGGGTCGGGCGGGGGTGACCTGATCGACTGGGACGGGCTGCGCACCGCTGCCCGGGAGGCGATGACGCACGCCTACGCCCCGTACTCGCGGTTCCCCGTGGGGGTCGCCGGGCTGGTGGACGACGGCCGCGTCGTGACCGGCTGCAACGTGGAGAACGCCTCCTACGGGCTGGGCCTGTGCGCCGAGTGCGGGATGGTCAGCGACCTGGTCCGCACCGGGGGCGGCCGCCTGGTGGCCGTCTCCTGTGTCGGCGGCGACGGGCAGCCGCTCATGCCCTGCGGCCGGTGCCGGCAGCTGCTGTGGGAGCACGGCGGCCCGGACATGCTCATCGAGACGGTGTCGCTCGGCATCGTGCCGATGCGCGAGGTGCTGCCCGACGCCTTCGGACCCGACGACCTGGACAAGGCGGCCGGGCGGTGACCTTCGACGCGATCGACGTCATCCGCACCAAGCGGGACGGCGGGCAGCTCAGCCCTGAGCAGATCCGCTGGGTGATCGACGCCTACACCCGCGGGGTGGTGCCCGACGAGCAGGTCAGCGCGCTGCTCATGGCGGTGTTCTTCCGCGGCATGGCGCCCGAGGAGCTCGCCGTCTGGACGCAGTCGATGATCGACTCCGGCGAGCGCAAGGACCTGTCGTCCCTCGGCCGGCCGACCGCCGACAAGCACTCCACCGGCGGGGTCGGCGACAAGACCACGCTGCCGCTGGCGCCGCTGGTCGCCGCCTGCGGGGTGGCGGTGCCGCAGCTGTCCGGGCGGGGGCTGGGTCACACCGGCGGCACGCTGGACAAGCTGGAGTCCATCCCCGGCTGGCGGGCCGACGTCCACGAGGAGGCCTACCTGGCGCAGCTGCGCGAGGTGGGTGCGGTCATCTGCGCGGCCGGCCAGGACCTGGCCCCCGCGGACAAGAAGCTCTACGCGCTGCGCGACGTCACCGGCACCGTCGAGTCGATCCCGCTGATCGCCAGCTCGATCATGAGCAAGAAGATCGCCGAGGGCGCCGACGCGCTGGTGCTGGACGTCAAGACCGGCTCGGGCGCGTTCATGAAGGACGTCGCGTCGTCGGTCGAGCTGGCCCGGACGATGGTCGGTCTCGGCGAGCCGGCCGGGGTGCGCACCGTGGCGTTGGTGACCGCGATGGACCGGCCGCTGGGCCGCGCCGCCGGCAACGCCGTCGAGGTGGCCGAGTCGGTGGAGGTGCTCGCCGGCGGCGGCCCGGCCGACGTCGTCGAGCTGACCCTCGCGCTGGCCCGGGAGATGCTGGCCGGCGTCGGGCGCGCCGACGTCGACCCGGCCGAGCCCCTGCGCGACGGGCGGGCCATGGACGTGTGGCGGCGGATGATCACCGCGCAGGGCGGGAACCCCGACGCGCCGCTGCCGCAGCCGGCCGAGCGGCACGTGGTGACCGCCCCGGCCACGGGCACGCTGACCCGCCTGGACGCCTACGCCCTCGGGGTGGCCGCCTGGCGGCTGGGCGCGGGCCGGGCGCGCAAGGAGGACCCGGTGTCCGCGGCCGCGGGCATCACGTGGACCGCGGGAGTGGGGGAGCAGGTGGTTGCCGGGCAGCCGCTGCTGGAGCTGCACACCGACGACCCGCACCGCATCCCGCGGGCGCTGGAGGCGCTGGAGGGCGCGGTCGGCGTCGACACCGGTGAGCAGCCGCTGCCCCTGGTGCTCGACCGCATCACCGCCTCCTGACCCGCGGTCATGGCGCCGGAACCACCCCGGACGCCCTCGACGTGGCTCCCGCGCCATGATCGCGAGGGGGGACCGCGCACCGGCCTCCACCGACCGGGGAGACTGTGTCCTCGTGCCGAAGGACTCCCTCCTCCCCACCAGGAAAGGACCCCGTCCTCCCCACCCTTCGCGAGCTCAGGGCGGTGCCCGGGACGGGGCCGGGGCGGGACCCGGGAGGGAGCCGATCGATCCGGACGCCGCGATCTCGATCCGCGGCCTGGTGAAGCGCTACGGCGACCGCACCGCCGTCGACGGCCTGGACCTCGACATCCGGCGCGGGGAGATCTTCGCGCTGCTGGGCCCCAACGGCGCCGGCAAGACCACCACCGTCGAGGTGCTGGAGGGCTACCGCAAGCGGGACGGCGGCGATGTCCGCGTGCTGGGCACCGACCCGGCCCGGGGCGGACGGCGCTGGAAGGCCGAGCTGGGCATCGTGCTGCAGTCCGGCGCGGGGGACAGTCAGCTGTCGGTGCGGGAGCTGCTGACGGCCCGGGCGTCGTACTACGCCGAGCCCCGCGACCCCGACGAGGTGCTGGAGCTGGTCGGGCTCACCGACAAGGCGGGAGCCCGCGGCCGCACCCTCTCGGGGGGTCAGCGCCGGCGGCTGGACGTGGCGCTGGGCATCGTCGGCCGGCCGCGGCTGCTGTTCCTGGACGAGCCGACCACCGGCTTCGACCCCGAGGCGCGCCGGCAGTTCTGGGCGCTCATCCGCTCGCTGCGCGACCTGGGCACCACGATGCTGCTCACCACGCACTACCTCGACGAGGCCGAGGCGCTGGCCGACCGGGTCGGCGTCCTCGCCCGGGGCCAGCTCGCGGAGGTCGCCGTCCCCGCCGCGCTCGGGGGACGGGGCACCGCACCCGCCGTCGTCCGCTGGACCGAGGACGGTGTCCGGCGCACCGCCGAGACGACCACGCCGACCGCGTTCGTGCGGGAGCTGGCCGCGCGCTTCCCCGGCGAGGTGCCCGACCTGACGGTGGCCCGGCCCACGCTCGAGGACGTCTACCTGAAGATGATCGGCAGGGCCTCCAATGAGTGAGCACCGCAGCGAGCGCCAGCGAGCGAGGAGCGGGGCGAGCGGCCTCGCGGAGCGAGGAGGTGTCACCGTGACCACCGCCGCCCGCGAGCGCACCGCGCTGGCCCCGCTCGGCCGGGTCTTCCTCACCCGCGCCGGCGTCGAGCTCAAGGAGTTCTTCCGCCAGCGCGAGTCGGTCGTCTTCACGCTCGTGTTCCCGGTGATCCTGCTGCTGGGCCTGGGGGCGGTGCTCGACTACGACCTCGGCGCCGGCGTCGGCTTCCCGCAGTACTTCATGGCCGGGGTCATCACCGCCGGCGTCGTCGGCGCCAGCCTGCAGAACATGGCGATCCACATCGCCGCGGAGCGCTCCGACGGCACGCTCAAGAGCCTCCGCGGCACGCCGATGCCCGCCAGCGCCTACTTCGTCGGGAAGGTCGTGCAGGTGCTCGCGGTGGCGGTCGCGACGATCGCGCTGCTGCTGCTCGTCGGCGTCCTGGTGTACGGCATCGACCTGCCCTCGGGCACCGACTGGCTGACCTTCGCCTGGGTGTCGGTGCTGGGCGCCGCCGCGTGCACGCTGCTGGGCATCGTCGTCTCGAGCCTGGCGCGCAACGGCCGGTCGGCGTCGGCGACGGTCACCCCCATCGCGCTGGTGCTGGAGTTCGTCTCCGGGGTCTTCCTGCCCTTCGACCAGGTGCCCGGCTGGCTGCAGGACGTCGCCGCGGTGTTCCCGGTGAAGTGGCTGGCGCAGGGCCTGCGCTCGGTGTTCCTCCCCGACGCGCTGGCCGCTCGCGAGCCGGCCGGGTCGTGGGAGCTCGGCACCGTCGCGCTGGTGCTCGGCCTCTGGTGCGTGGCCGGCCTGGTGCTGTGCGCCCTGACCTTCCGCTGGCAGGACCGCGGCACCGACTGATCCGGCGTTTTCCGCGGAAAGCGCCGGATCAGTCGGCACCCCGGGACGGGGGCGCACGGGCGGACCACGAAGATGAGGCCGTGCCCGCACCGCTGAACGCCGACTCGATCCGCCGCGCCCCCAAGGTCCTGCTGCACGACCACCTGGACGGCGGGCTGCGGCCGCGGACGGTGCTCGAGCTCGCCGACGAGGCCGGCTACCGGAACCTCCCGGCCGACGACCCCGAGGGCCTGGGCCGCTGGTTCCGGGAGGCCGCCGACTCGGGCTCGCTGGTGCGCTACCTGGAGACCTTCGCGCACACGGTCGCGGTGATGCAGCGTCCCGAGGCGGTCACCCGGGTCGCCCGCGAGTGCGCCCTCGACCTGGCCGCCGACGGCGTCGTGTACGCCGAGGTCCGCATGGCACCGGAGCTGCTCAGCGACGGCGGCACGCCGATCGAGGAGGCGGTCGAGGCCATCCTCGACGGCTTCGCCAAGGGCAGCGCCGAGGCCGCCGCGCAGGGCACGCCGATCACGGTCGGCACGCTGCTGTGCGCCATGCGGCAGAACGACCGGTGGGACGAGGTCGCCGGCCTGGTGGTCCGCCACCGGGACGCCGGGGTGGTCGGCTTCGACCTGGCCGGGCCGGAGCTCGGCTTCCCGCCCGACCGGCACCCGTCGGCCATCGCGCTGCTGGACCGCGCGGGCGCGCACCGCACGGTGCACGCCGGCGAGGCGGCCGGCATCGACAGCATCCTCGCCGCCCTCGACGGCGCCCGGGCCGAGCGGCTCGGGCACGGGGTGCGCATCGCCGACGAGGTGGCCGAGGACGGCACGCTGGGGCCGGTCGCGCAGCGGGTGCTCGACCAGCAGGTGCCGCTGGAGGTCGCGCCGTCGTCCAACGTGCAGACCGGCGCCTACCCGTCGCTGGCCGGTCACCCGGTCGACCGGCTGCACCGGCGGGGCTTCGCGGTCACCGTCAACACCGACAACCGGCTGATGAGCGGCGTCTCGGTCACCAGCGAGCTGACCGACGTCGCGACCACGTTCGGCTGGGGCTGGGACGACGTCCAGCGGGTGACCGAGCGGGCGGTGGCCGCCGCGTTCCTGCCCGACGACGAGCGTGCCCGGCTGCTGGCCGACGTCGTCCGCCCGGGGTACGCGGCGCTGCGAGCCTGATCACTGGCGGAATGCCCCGGTGCCCGGCGCTGCTACGGTAGGTGTACCGGCAGTCGCCGGTCATCCTCTCCGGACGGTCCGTCCGGGCATGAGCGCATCCGTGCAGATCCGCAGCGTCTCCTGACGTCGTGATCGCCAGTGAGGACGCCGGTCCACGGTGTCCGCCCACCACCACGGGACGCGCGCCGAGAAGCATCGGAGTCCCACACCCGTATGACCACGTTCGACACTGTCGACGTCCAGAACGTCTCTGAGAACACCCCCGAGGTCGAGGTCCCCGCCGAGCCGACTGGCCCGACCTTCGCCCAGCTGGGCCTGCCCCAGCAGCTGGTGACCGCGCTCGAGCGGCGCGGCATCCGGCACCCCTTCGCCATCCAGGCCTCCGCCCTGCCCGACGCCCTCAGCGGGCGCGACGTGCTGGGCAAGGCCGCCACCGGCTCGGGCAAGACCCTGGCCTTCGGCCTGCCGCTGCTCGCTCGCATGGGCGAGACCGCCCGGCGGGGCCCGCGTGCCCCGCGCGCGCTGGTCCTCGTGCCGACCCGCGAGCTGGCGCAGCAGGTGTACGACAACCTGTCGCCGCTGGGCCAGTCCATCGGCGTCCAGCTGACCACCGTCTACGGCGGTGCCTCGATGTACCGGCAGATCCAGCAGCTGCGCCGCGGCGTGGACGCCGTCATCGCCACCCCCGGCCGGCTGCAGGACCTCATCGGCCAGGGCGAGGTCACCCTCGACGAGGTCGAGGTCACCGTCATCGACGAGGCCGACTTCATGTCCGACCTCGGCTTCCTGCCGGTCGTGCAGGAGCTGCTCGACCAGACCCGCCCCGACGCCCAGCGGCTGCTGTTCTCGGCCACGCTGGACGGCGAGGTCGACACCCTGGTCCGCCGCTACCTGAAGGACCCGGCCCGGCACGAGGTCAAGCGCGCCGGGGACGACGCCCCGCCCGCCGAGCACCTCGCCTACAGCGTCGCCTTCCGCGACAAGGTCCCGGTGACCGAGCAGCTGGCCGCCCGGCCGGGCCGCACGATCGTCTTCGTGCGCACCCAGCTCGGCGCCGACCGGCTGGCCGGCAACCTGCAGGCCGCCGGCATCAAGGCCGAGGCGATCCACGGCGGGCTGCCGCAGGGTGCCCGCCGCCGGGCGCTGGAGGCGTTCACCGACGCCCGCAGCCCGGTGCTGGTCGCCACCGACGTCGCCGCCCGCGGCATCCACGTCGACGACGTCTCGCTGGTGCTGCACTACGACCCGCCGGCGGACCACAAGACCTACCTGCACCGCTCGGGCCGCACCGCCCGTGCCGGCGCCGGCGGTGTGGTGGTCTCGCTGCTGCTGCCCGACCAGGTGGGCCAGGCCAAGCGCCGGTTCCGCCAGGCCAAGGTGGAGCCGCAGGTCTCCCGGGTCCGTCCGGGCGACGCCCCGATCGCCGAGCTCGTCGCCAGCGGCGTGCACGTCGAGCCGGTGGAGCGCCCGGTGCGCGAGTCCCGGCGTCCCTCCGGTGGCCCCGGTGGCCGGCGTCCGCGCCGGGACGGCGAGCGGCCGCGCCGCGACGGTGACCGGCCGCGTCGTCCCCACGGGGAGCGTCCGCGCCGGGACGGCGACCGGCCGGCGTTCGGTGACCGGCCGTACGGCGAGCGTTCTCGCGGGACCGGCGACCGGCCCTACGGCGGCGAGCGGTCCTACGGCGAGCGCGGGGACCGTCGGTCCAGCCCGTACCGCGGTCAGGGCCGGCGGCCCGAGCGGTCGGCGGACTGAGCGAGGGCCCTCCAGCAGGAGGGCCACCCACACGGCAGCGGCCGGTCCCGGTTCCCCGGGGCCGGCCGCTGCCGTTTCGGGCTGTCCGACGGCCGCCACCCTTCAGGGTCCCTCCGCCTGAGCGTGCGAGACGTGGGGGGGTGGTCCTTCTTCAGTCGCGGAAGACCAGCGCCCGGCTGACCTCGCCGACGACCTCGTCCCAGGCCGGGCGCACCGCGGCGGCGTCCTCCGGGGGCAGCGGCGTGTCCGGCACCCGCTCGCTGCGGGCGACCGCCCGGCCGAGGGGCGCGTCCGGGCGCAGCAGCTCGTCGACGCGGGCCAGGCCGGCGTACTCGGCGATGTCGCGGACGCCCTCGACCTGCTGGGCGAGGACGCGGTGGTCGACCAGCCCGGCCGCCCCGCCGGCCACCTCGCCGAGCACCGCGGTCAGCTCGGTGAGGTCGTAGCGGTCCTGGTCCGACGGCAGCGGCGGGGTGTCGGTGTCGGCCACCTCCGGCCAGGAGGCGATCTCGGTGAGGTCGTGGGACTCCGTGCCGCGGCAGAAGCGGGTGAGGTCCGCGGGGGAGTCGAAGAGGAAGACCTCGCCGTCCCGGCCGAGGAACCGGGCCCGGTCCTCGACGTAGCAGCGCAGCGTCACGCCGGACCCCTCCGGCACGACGACCTCCACCGGCAGGATGCCGACGGCCTCCCAGAACTCCGCCGCCTCGGCGACCTCCGTCGCCGAGGCGGAGATCCGGCCGGGACGGGCGATGGTGCTCACGCCGGCCGCGGCAGCCGAGGCCGCGGTGGCGCCGCCGGCCGCGCGCGCCGCAGGGGCGGCGTCCTCGAGGTCGTCCTCGTCGTCGAACTCGTCCTCCTCGGCGGCCGAGGGGTACTCCTCGACGGCGACCGTGCCGCCCCCGGTCCAGTCCAGGTGGGCGCCCAGCTCCTCGAGGACGTCCTCCCAGAGCTCGTCGAGCGCCCCGCCGACGCCCACCCAGGCGTCCTCGCCCGAGCGGCCGAGGAACGCCTCGACGCCCAGCCCGAGCGACCCGATCTCCGGCCGGGAGACCAGCTCGGCCAGCGCGCCGAACTCCCCGCCGCGTGCCACGTCGCCGCCCGGACGGCGCTCCAGCTCGATGTCGTCGTCGACGTCCCGGTCGGTGTCGGTCAGCTCGTCGTCGACGTCCTCGTCCGCGCCGGTGTCCTCGCTGGTGTCGAGGCACTCGGCCAGCCGGGTGACGATGTCGATGGTCGCGGCCAGCTCCTCGACCGCCCAGCGGTCGGGGTTCTCGGCGGCGATGTCGTAGACGCCGTCGAGGTCGTAGCGGTGGTCGTCGTCGGGCGTCAGGTCCGCCGCGCCCAGCCCGAGCACGACCGGCCAGACCGGGTGGTCGGCGAGGTCGTGGTCGGTGCGGGTGCGGCAGAAGGAGGCCAGCGCCGCGGGGGTCGGGAAGAGGTGGACGCGGGCACGGTCGCCCTCGGAGGTGCCGAGGAAGGCCTGCCACTCCTCGCCGTTCTCCTCCCACGGCGGGGCCCACAGGGTGAAACCGGTGCGGTCGTCGACGGTGAGGGCGATGGGGACGATGCTGGGCCGAGCCACGCGCCCATCCTGCCCGCTCACCCTGGGCCCGCACGCCCGGGTTGCTGACCCGCGGAGTTCAGACCCCCATCGGGTGCCACACCGTCTTGGTCTCCAGGAACGGCGTCAGCCGCGACAGGCCCGGGTCGGCCGACCAGTCCGGCTCCTCGGCCGGCGGCCGCACGACCCGCTTGATGCTGCCCGCGGCGAGCCGCTCGAGCTCCATCGCGTGGTCGGCCGGGGCCCCGGCGAGGTCGATCGCGTCGACGTCGTCGTGCTCGGCCAGCCACGGGCCGACCTCTCCGGCGTCCCCGGTGAGCAGGTTGACCACCCCGCCCGGGACGTCGCTGGTGGCCAGCACCTCCCCGAGGGTGACGGCGGGCAGCGGCCGGGTCCGCGAGGTGACGACGACGGCGGTGTTGCCCCCGGCCAGCACGGGGGCGAGCACGCTGACCAGGCCGAGCAGCGACGAGCGCTGCGGCGCGAGGACGGCGACGACGCCGGTCGGCTCGGGCAGCGAGAAGTCGAAGTACGGCCCGGCGACCGGGTTGGCCCCGCCGAGGACGGCGCCGAGCTTGTCGGTCCACCCGGCGTACCAGACCCACCGGTCGATGGCGGCGTCGACGGCGGCGCGGGCCCGGGAGCTGCTCAACCCCTCGCCCGCGGCGACCTCCTCGCAGAACTGGGCGTGCCGGCCCTCCATCACCTCCGCGACGCGGTAGAGCACCTGGCCCCGGTTGTAGGCGGTGGCGCGCGACCACTTCCCGAACGCGGCGCGCGCGGCGACGACGGCGTCCCGGGCGTCCTTGCGGGAGGCCCACGCGGCGTTGGCCAGGAACGCTCCCTTGCTGTCGGTGACCTCGTAGGTGCGGCCGGACTCCGAGCGCGGGAACGCGCCGTTGACGTAGAGCTTGTAGGTCTTGCGGACCGCCAGCCGGTCGCTCACTCCGAGGCCCCCTTCAGGTACGCGGCGAGCCCGTGCCGGCCGCCCTCGCGGCCGTAGCCGGACTGCTTGTAGCCGCCGAACGGCGACGTCGGGTCGAACTGGTTGAAGCAATTGGCCCAGACCACGCCGGCGCGGAGCTGGTCGGCGGTCGCGAGGATCCGGGAGCCCTTCTCGGTCCAGATGCCGGCCGAGAGCCCGTAGGTGGTGTTGTTGGCCTTGGCGACGGCCTCGTCGGGGGTGCGGAAGGTCAGCACGGAGAGGACCGGGCCGAACACCTCGTCGCGGGCGATCCGGTGGGCGGGGGAGACGCCGGTGAAGACGGTCGGCGGGAACCAGTAGCCGCGCTCGGGGAGGTCGCAGGCCGGCTGCCAGCGCTGCGCCCCCTCCGCCTCGCCGTGGTCGGACAACTCGCGGATCCGGGCGAGCTGCTCCGCGGAGTTGATCGCGCCGATGTCGGTGTTCTTGTCCAGCGGGTCGCCGACGCGCAGCGTGCCGATGCGCCGCTGCAGCGAGGCGATCACCTCGTCGTGGACGTTCTCCTGCACCAGCAGCCGGCTGCCGGCGCAGCACACGTGGCCCTGGTTGAAGAAGATGCCCTGCACGATGCCCTCGACGGCCTGGTCGATCGGGGCGTCGTCGAAGACGATGTTGGCCGCCTTGCCGCCGAGTTCCAGCGTGAGCTTCTTGCGGGTGCCGGCGACCGCGCGGGCGATGGACCGGCCCACCTCGGTCGACCCGGTGAACGCGACCTTGTCGACGTCCGCGTGCTCGACGACGGCGCGACCGGTGTCGCCGGCGCCGGTCACGATGTTGACCACGCCGGGCGGCAGGTCGGCCTGGCGGCAGACCTCGGCGAACAGCAGCGCGGTCAGCGGGGTGGTCTCGGCCGGCTTGAGGACGACGGTGTTGCCGGTGGCCAGCGCCGGCGCGATCTTCCACGCCAGCATGAGCAGCGGGAAGTTCCACGGGATGACCTGACCGGCCACGCCCAGCGGCCTCGGGCCGGGACCGAGGCCCGCCCAGTCCAGCTTGTCGGCCCAGCCCGCGTGGTAGAAGAAGTGCGCCGCGGCCAGGGGGACGTCGACGTCGCGGGACTCCCGGATCGGCTTGCCGTTGTCCAGCGACTCCAGGACGGCGAACTCCCGCGCCCGCTCCTGCAGCAGCCGGGCGATGCGGAACAGGTACTTGCCGCGGTCGGCCGGGCGCATCGGCCCCCACACGCGGGTGAACGCGCGGCGGGCGGCGCGGACGGCGCGGTCGACGTCGGCGTCGGTGGCGGCCGCGACCTCCGAGAGCACCTCCTCGGTGGCCGGGTTGACCGTCTTGGAGGACTCGCCGGTCCCGTCGACGAACTCGCCGTCGACGAAGAGGCCGTAGGACGGCGCGATGTCGACGATGGAGCGCGACTCGGGGGCGGGGGCGTACTCGAACAGTCGGGTCATCAGTCGACGCTCACGTGGTCGGGGCCGGAGTAGTGGCCGGTGCGCAGCTTCTGCCGCTGCAGGAGCAGGTCGTTGAGCAGGCTGGAGGCGCCGAGGCGGAACCAGTCGGGGGAGAGCCAGTCGGGCCCGGCGACCTCGTTCACCAGCACGAGGTGCTTGATCGCGTCCTTCGTCGTCCGGATGCCACCGGCGGGCTTGACGCCGACCTGGCGGCCGGTGGCGGCGCGGAAGTCGCGGACCGCCTCCAGCATCACCAGGCAGACCGGCAGCGTCGCAGCGGGGGAGACCTTGCCGGTGGAGGTCTTGATGAAGTTGCCGCCGGCGAGCATCGCCAGCCAGGAGGCGCGCCGGACGTTGTCGAGGGTGACCAGCTCACCGGTCTCGAGGATGACCTTGAGGTGGGCGTCCCCGCAGGCCTCCTTGACCGCCACGATCTCGTCGTGGACGTCGAGGTAGCGGCCGGCGAGGAAGGCGCCGCGGTCGATGACCATGTCGATCTCGTCGGCGCCGTTGGCTACGGCGTCGCGGACGTCGGCGATCTTGACCGCCCGGCTGGCCCGGCCGCTCGGGAACGCGGTCGCGACGGCCGCGACGTGGATGCCGGTGCCGGTCAGCGCCTCCCTGGCGACGCCGGCCAGGTCGCCGTACACGCAGACCGCCGCCACTGGCGGGCAGGACGGGTCGGTGGGGTCGGGACGGCGCGCCTTGGCGGCCAGCGAACGGACCTTGCCCGGGGTGTCCGCACCCTCGAGCGTGGTGAGGTCGACCATGGCGATCGCGGTGTCGATCGCCCAGGCCTTGGCGGTGGTCTTGATCGACCGGGTGCCGAGGACGGCGACCCGCGACTCGGCGCCGACCTGGTCCACCCCCGGCAGGCCGTGCAGGAAGGCCCGGAAGGCGGCGTCGGAGCGGGTCACGTCGCGGTACGGCGCCAGGGGCTCGCGCCGCGGCGGGATCGCCGCCGCCGGCGCATCGGGGTCGAGCACGTGGGTCATGCCGGGCATTCTCCCCTGCGCTCACCGTGGGCCGACGTCCCTCACCCGGTCGGAGTGCGTGCCAGCGCGGTGGGGACCGGTCACCCCGGCCGCTACCGTGTCGCGCGTGCAGCTCACCGTCGTCGACCACCCGCTGGCCCGTGCCCGTCTGACCCGCATGCGGGACGAGCGGACCGACAACGCGGCGTTCCGCGCGGCGCTGGCCGAGCTGACCCAGATGCTGGTCTACGAGGCCACCCGCGACCTGCCCGTCGCCGAGGAGCCGATCACCACGCCGGTCACCGGGACCACCGGCTACCGGCTGGCCGCGCCGCCGCTCATCGTGCCGGTGCTGCGGGCCGGGCTCGGGATGGCGGACACGGCGCACGGGATGCTGCCGGAGTCGCAGATGGGCTTCGTCGGCCTGGCCCGCAACGAGGTGACCTTCCAGCCGGAGGCGTACATGGCGTCGCTGCCGGCGTCCCTGGTGGACCGGGAGGTGTTCGTCCTCGACCCGATGCTGGCCACCGGGGGCTCGCTGGTGCACTGCTGCGGGCTGCTGACCGGGCGCGGCGCCACCTCGATCACCGTGCTCTGCGCGCTGGCCGCCCCCGAGGGCATCCGCCGGCTGGAGGAGAGCGGGCTGCCGCTGCGGGTGTTCACCGCCTCGGTCGACGAGGGGCTCAACGACAAGGCCTACATCGTCCCGGGCCTCGGCGACGCCGGCGACCGCCAGTTCGGGGCGGTCTGACCGTGCGGTTCGGGGTGCTCGGCACCGGTCACTGGGCGCGGACGGTCCACGCGGCCGCCCTGGCCGGGCACCCGACGGCCGAGCTGGTCGGCGTCTGGGGGCGCGACCCGGTCAAGGCGGAGGAGGTCGGCGCGGAGTTCGACGTCCCCGGCTCCGCGGACCTGGCCGCGCTGCTCGACCAGGTGGACGCCGTGGCCATCGCCGTCCCGCCGTCGGTGCAGGTCGGGCTGGCCGAGCAGGCCGCGGCCGCCGGGAAGCACCTGCTGCTGGAGAAGCCGATCGGGCTCTCGCTCGACGAGGCCGACCGGGTGGTCGCGGCGGTCCGCTCCGCGGGGGTGGCCTCGGTCGTGTTCTTCACCTTCCGCTTCCAGGCCGGGACGTCGACGTGGCTGGCCCAGGCCGCCCGGACCCGCCTGGCCGGGGGCGCCGGCTCGTGGCTGAGCGCGCTGGCCGGCAGCCCGTTCGACTCGGCCTGGCGCCGCGAGCACGGCGCCCTGTGGGACATCGGCCCGCACGCGCTCTCGCTGCTGCTGCCCAGCCTCGGGCCGGTGGTCTCCGTGCAGGCCGGGGCGGGCGCGGGGGACACCGTGCACCTGGTGCTGCAGCACGCCACCCCCGGCGTCACCTCGACGGTCACGCTGTCGCACACCGTCGCGCCGATGTCGACGGGCATCGAGTTCTTCGTGCACGGGGACGCCGGCCGGCTGGTGCTGCTGCCGGACACCGAGAGCCCGGTCGAGTCGTTCTCCGCGGCGGTCGACGAGCTCGAGGCGGCGGTGCTGACCGGCGGGACGCACCCGTGCGACGTCGGCTTCGCGCGCGATGTCGTGGCCGTGCTGGCGACCGCCGCGCGAGCGCTCGACTCCGGCTGCCGGGAGCCGGTGCCCTCGTCGGGGTGACGTGGCGCCCGCACGAACCCCGCTCGGGACACCGGGGCGGCACCCTGCTGGCGGGCTCCACGGTGGAGCCGGGCGGGAGCGGACGTGGGTCTCGGCGAGTGGTACGTGCGACGTGGACGGATCGATCGGCGCACGTGGTGGTTGCACTACACGCTGCCGATCGCCGGGCTGGGCCTCCTGGCGAACCTCGCGGACGCGTCCCTGGGCTACCCCGTCTTCTCGACGACGGTCGACACCGGGAGCGCCTGGGCCGTCCTCGGCGGCCCGCTGACGACGGTGGTCTCGCTGCTGACGATCGTGCCGTCGATCAGTTCGGCGGTGACCCGGCTCCACGACCGCGGGCACTCGGCGTGGTGGCTGCTGTGGTGGCTCGTGCCCCTCGTCGGGTGGCTCGTGCTGCTCGTCCAGACCGGGTTCCTGGCCGGTCAGCCGGTGCCCAACCGGTACGGGTTCCCGCCGGGGCAGCAGGCGCCGCCGCAGCCCTGGTGAACCGCGCTCGGCCTGGCGCGCACTCTCGCGCTGTTCCACCCGCTCTTGCGCTGTTGCAACGCCGCAGAAGCAGGTGGAACAGCGCAAGAGTGGGTCAGTCGAACGGGTTGGTGAGGACGGGACTGGTCTGGAGCACCGTGAAGGTGGCGGGCGGGCCGTCAGTGGTCGTGGTGCCGGGGACGTCGACCGTCGCGCCGCCGTTCACGCTGAAGGTGCCGCTCCAGGTGGTCGTCAGCGACGCGGTGTAGGTGCCACTGCGGTAGTCATGACTGACCGTGTGGTCCGGGTAGGGCGCGCCGGGGTCGGTGGTCCGCAGGACGGTGCCGTCGCCGGTGTCCCAGCTGAAGCCGGTGGCCGTGGCGACGATGTCGACGGTGAAGCCGCGGATGTCCACGGTGAAGGTCTGCGTGGTGGGGCCGTCGGTGTAGAAGACGACCGGCAGGCCGGCCAGCGCGTTGCCCGGCGGCTGCTGCTGGGTGGGCAGGTCGGGCAGCGGCAGGGTCTGGAAGTAGCGGTAGACCTCGCCGGGGGACGGCGGTGGGTTCAACGCCGTGATGTCGACGCACGCACGCGCGACCTCTAGCCACGCGCCGACGGCTGTGCCAGGAGCAGTTCCCGGGGCTACAGCAAAACCATCGATGGTTGTGCCGTCGGGCAGCACAAGTCGCTGTTGCTGGATCAGGCGAAAGTCCGCTACGCGACCCGGAGGCGTTGGGCAGTTGCGAAAGTCCTGACCCTGACAGCTCCCGGTCGTCGCGTCGTTCGCGACGCAGGGATCGATTAGTCGGTATGTATAGGGGTGAGAGGGAGGGGGTGCATTGCTCGCAGCCCAGTAGCCGCCGGAGCTTGCTGTTGCATAGCTGGCAGTGAGTGCACCCGAGCCGAATGAAACTTCAGGGGTTTCGCATGACAGCCTGCAGCCAAGCTCTTGCGCCGTTGCTGGGTGCGACGGATAGAAGAACGTTGCGCCCAATAGAAGTGCGGCTGACGTGAGGGCTTTCGCTGGAGAGGTCATCCCAACGTAAGACCAGTCATGACCCACGAGTGACTTTGTGCATCCCAGGACATAGTTGTGCCGGACTGTAGCCCGGACTTTGCATTGAAGGTCAGACCTGCAACCGGGCGCCCCTCTGCGTCCACGACCTCAAGTGGGGCCTGGTCCACGACAAATCCTACTTCCACGGTGTCGCCAGGCATGAAGGCTTCCATCCAAGTGATGGTCAATTCGCCCCCCTTATACCTGTAGCCAGCGGCGGCATCGTTTTCGGCGTCGGTCGCGATGCGATCGCAATCGAGACAGCCGTCGCTGAACTCGCGCAGGGGAGCGGCGTCCATGACGGTCGACGTCCGGTTGATGAGGTCGATGTAGTACCGGACGAAGGCCTCGGCGCCGGCGGCGTCCTGGGTGCGGGCCTCGGCGGGCATCGGCAGGTCGGGTGGGCCGAGGGGTGGGAGCTCCGGCGCCGACGTGCTGGGCGAGGCGTCCGCCTCCGGCAGGGTGTCGCTCGCCTCCTGCCGCTCCGAGCAGCCGCTCAGCACGACCACACCGGCCGCGAGGCTCGCCGCCAGTCGCAGGGTCCAGCGCCGTGTCACCGTCGTCCACCCCCGTGTCGATCACCGATCGCCGGGAGACTACGGAGTGCCGCCGTCCCGGGCACGCGCCGCTGTGGACAACCACCCGAACGCATTGCCGGGGTTCCCCGCGGACCGCGGCCGCTGCAGCACCGGCGGTGCACGAGGATCGCCGGCAACGGCGGCCCTCAGACCCCCAGCGCCTCGGCGAGCTCCTCGAACGAGGCCACCGACCAGTCGGCCTCGGGGTCCGGCGCAGGCGGCACGATGCGGCCGCCGAACTCGTCGGGCCGGTGCACGTAGGCCGTCCGGAGCCCCCGCGCCCGCGCCGCGGCGAGGTCGTCGACGTGTGCGGCGACCATGACCACGGACGACGGGGGCACCGCCAGCAGCTCCGCCGCGGAGTCGTAGACCTCCGGGTCGGGCTTGTAGTGCCGCACGACCTCGGCGCCGAGCACGCAGTCCCACGGCAGCCCGGACCGCCGCGCCAGGTCCACCTGCAGCGCGATGTTGCCGTTCGACAGCGGCGCCAGCACGTGGGAGCGCGCCAGCCGGCGGAGGCCCGGCAGCACGTCCGGCCACGGGTCCAGCCGGTGCCAGGCGAGCACCAGCTCCTCGCGCACCTCCGCCGGGACGTCGCCCAGCCCGGCGTCCGCGAGCACCGAGGACAGCGAGGAGCGGTGCAGGGCGTCCAGCGGCGTCCACGGCAGCTCGCCCGAGCGCACCCGCTCCATCGACGGCACGTACCGGCCGCGCCAGTCGTCGGCGAGGGCGGTCGCATCCACCGACGGGCCGAGCAGCCGGCGCACCTCGCGGGCGACGCCGCCGCGCCAGTCCACGACGGTGCCGAAGACGTCGAACACCAGCGCGCGGACGTCCACTACAGCCCCAGTGCCGCTGACATCTCGTCCCGCAGCCGGTCGAGCTCGTCGGCGCCCCGGCCGCGGGCGGCGATGATCCCGGCGTCCTCGTGCACGGGGACGACGGTCTCCAGGTACGCCTTGAGCTTCGGCTCGGTGCCGCTGGGCCGCACGATCACCCGCACCCCGTCGCCGAGCAGCCGGACGGCGTCCACGGCGGGGGTCTCCTCGAGCAGGTCGGAGGCGACGACCGGACGCCCCAGCAGCCGCGCCGGCGGCGAGGACCGCAGCCGCGCCATCATCGCGCCGATCCGGGACAGGTCCTCGACCCGCACCGACAGCTGCCCGGTCACGAACAGCCCGTGCTGCACGGCCAGCTCGTCCAGCCGGTCGGTCAGCGAGCGGCCGGTGGCCCGGAGCTCCGCGGCGAGCAGCGCGACCGCCAGCGCGGCGGAGATGCCGTCCTTGTCCTTCACGACGTCCGGCGCGACGGCGTAGCCCAGCGCCTCCTCGTAGCCGAAGACCAGCGGCTCGTCGTCCGTCCCCGCGCGGACGATCCACTTGAAGCCGGTCGGCGTCTCGGCGAACCGCACCCGGTGCGCGCCGGCCAGGGCGTGCAGCAGCGAGCCGCTCACCAGCGACGCGGCGTACGTGCCCCGCACCCCGCGGCGCAGCAGCCAGTCGGCGAGCAGCCCGCCCACCTCGTCACCGGTGAGCTGCCGCCCGTCGCAGACCACCGAGCAGCGGTCGGCGTCGGGGTCCTGGGCGATCGCCACGTCGGCGCCCAGCCGGGAGGACAGCTCCTGCAGCAGGTCGACCGCGCCCGGCTCCTCCGGGTTGGGGAAGGTGACCGTCGGGAAGGCGGGGTCGGGCTCGTCCTGCTCGGCCACGCCGACCGGCGGCGCGAGACCGGCCGCGGCGAACACCGCTCGCGTCGTCGCCGCGCCCACCCCGTGCATCGCGGTGTAGGCGACGGTCAGCCCCTGCCGCACGATGGCCGGCACCGCGGCGGGGTCCAGGGCCCGCACGACCGCGGCGACGTAGTCGGCCTCGACGTCGTCCCCGAGGGTCAGCCAGTCGTCGGACGTGGGCACCTCGCGGGCCGGTCCGATCGCGGCGATGGCCGCCTCGATCTCCCGGTCGGCCGGCGGCACCAGCTGCGCGCCGTCGCCGAGGTAGACCTTGTACCCGTTGTCGTCGGGCGGGTTGTGGCTGGCGGTGACCATCACCCCGGCCACGCAGCCCAGGTGCCGGACGGCGAAGGCGAGCACCGGCGTCGGGAGCGGCCGCGGCAGCACCTGGACGGCGAACCCGGCGGCGGACAGCACCGCGGCCGTCACCCGCGCGAACTCGTCGGAGCGCCGGCGTGCGTCGAAGCCGATCACCACGCCGCCGCCCGCGTGCCCGGAGCCGGCCAGCCAGCGGCCCAGGCCCGCCGCCGCGCGGGTGACCACGGCGGCGTTCATCCCGGCCGGACCGGCCCGCAGCGGGCCGCGCAGCCCGGCGGTGCCGAAGGTCAGCGGCCCGGCGAACCGGCGCTCCAGCTCCGCCCGGTTCTCCGCCTCGATCAGCGCCTCCATCTCGGCCCGGTCACCGTCGTGCGGATCGGCGTCGGCCCAGGCCCGGGCGGTCTCGAGCAGGCTCACGCGTCCTCCTCGGCGTCGTACTGCGGCAGCGTGAACTCCCCACCCACGCGGCCGTGCACCGGGTCGGCGGGGTCGGGCTCGCCGTGCACCGCGACGAGCGCCTCCGCGTACACCTCGGCGTCGTCGGCCGGCTCGTAGCCCAGCGCCCGGGCGGCGGTGAGGTCCCACCAGGCGCGGGTGTTGGCCGAGATGCCCCACACCACGGCGAACCCGGGGGAGGGCGCCAGCAGCGCGGCGTCGACCAGGCGCACGGAGTCTCCCGGGGACAGCCAGGTGGCCAGGTGACGGGTCGTCGTCGGCTCGGGGGCGGCGGTGCCGATGCGCAGGCAGACGACGTCCAGGCCGTACCGGTCGGCGTAGAGCGAGCCGAGCGCCTCCATCGCCACCTTGGACACCCCGTAGTAGGTGTCCGGCCGCGCGAGGCCGTCGTCCTCCCGCAGGAGACCGGACGCCGGGCGCGGGGTGAAGCCGGTGGCGTGGTTGCTCGACGCCAGCACCACCCGGGGGACGCCGGCCCGCCGCGCCGCCTCCAGCACGCACCGGGTGCCGTCGATGTTGGCGTGCGAGACGGCCGCCCACGTCGACTCGCCGGAGATGCCGCCGAGGTGGACGACGGCGCTCGCGCCCTCCGCGGCGTCGGTCAGCGCGGCCAGGTCGGTGACGTCGGCGACCACCTGCTCCTCGCCGGGGCGGGGGTCGGCGATCGGGACGACGTCCAGCGAGCGCAGCGCCCAGCCGCGCTCGGGCAGCCCGCCGCGCAGCACCGTGCCGATCCGCCCGGCCGCGCCGGTGACCAGCACGGGCCCGCTCACCGGGACCCCCCTGCGGCGGTCCCCGCGGGGATCGCCGTCACGGCAGCCGCCCGACGAACTCCACCAGGAACTCGCCCAGCCGCCCCGCGGCCGCCTTCCCCGCCGCGAGCACCTCCTCGTGGTCGAGCTTCTTCCCGGTGATCCCGGCCGCGGCGTTGGTGACCATCGACAGCCCCAGCACCTCCAGCCCCGCGGCGCGCGCGGCGATCGCCTCCAGCGCCGTGGACATGCCGACCAGGTCCGCGCCGAGGGTGCGCAGCATCCGGATCTCGGCCGGGGTCTCGTAGTGCGGCCCGGGCAGCGCCGCGTAGACGCCCTCGGTCAGCGACGGGTCCAGCTCGCGGGCCAGCGACCGCAGCCGCGCCGAGTACAGGTCGGTGAGGTCGACGAAGGTGGCGCCGACCAGCGGCGACCGGGCGGTGAGGTTGAGGTGGTCGCTGATCAGCACCGCCTGGCCGACCCGGTGGTCCGGAGCCAGCCCGCCGGCGGCGTTGGTGAGGACGACGGTGCGCACGCCCGCCGCGGCCGCCGTCCGCACGCCGTGCACGACCGGCTCGACGCCGCGGCCCTCGTAGAGGTGGGTGCGGCCGAGGAAGAGCAGCGCCTTCCGGTCGCCCACCCGCACCGAGCGGACCTCCCCGCCGTGGCCGACCGCGGTCGGGGCGGCGAAGCCCGGCAGCCCACCGATGGCGACGCCGCCCTCGACGCTGCCGAAGGCGTCGGCGGCCGGGGCCCAACCCGACCCCATGACGACGGCCACCTCGTGGCCGCCGCCGAACGCGCTGGTCAGGTGGTCGGCCGCCCGGTCGGCCAGGGCGGCGGGGTCGTCGGCGGGGAGTGCGCTCACGGTCGGACGCTAGCCCAGGGCCCGTGACCGTGAGCAGCCACACGCACCCCAGCAGCCCCGATGCGGGCGTGTCCGCTGGAACCCGGGCGGCGGGCGGCCGACTGTGTCGAGGTGCAGCGCATCGACATCGACGGCGTCCCCGTCTTCACCGCCGACGGCCCGGCGCGGACCACCGCGGCCCTGGTCTTCGGGGTCGGGCTCCGCGACGAGACGTTCGCGACCATCGAGGTCACCCACCTCGTCGAGCACCTCGCGATGGGCGCGTTGCCCAAGTCCCACCTGCGCTGCAACGCCGTCACCGACGTCGACACCACGACCTTCTTCGCGACCGGCCGGCCGGAGGCGGTGGGCGCGTTCCTCGAGGGCATCTGCCGCGCGCTGGCCGACCTGCCGACCGAGCGGATGGAGCTGGAGGTCGGCGTCCTGCAGGCGGAGAACTGCTCCACGGCGCACTCCACCCTCGGCGGGCTGTGGGCCGCCCGCTTCGGCCTGGCCGGTCCCGGTCTCGCCGTGGCCGACGGACCGGGCCCGGAGTACCTCACCGCGGAGACCGTGCGGGCGCACGCCCGCCGCTGGTTCGTCCGCGGCAACGCCGCGCTGTGGTGCGCCGGACCGCTGCCGGCCGACCTGCGGCTGCCGCTGCCGGACGGCCCGCGTCCCGAGCGGCCGGTCCCGTGCCCGCGTCCGCAGACCGGGCCGGTGTGGACCAAGGGGCACGGCGCCGGCGTCGGCCTGCTGCTGTCCGCCGGCGGTGCGGGCGACCCCGCCCTGACGGTCGGCGTCGAGGTCCTCAAGGAGCGGCTCCGCGACACCGCCCGGCACGGCCGCGGCCTCAGCTACTCCGTCGACTCGATGGCCCTGGAGCTCGCGGGCGACCGGCGCGAGGTCGCCGTCGTCGTCGACGCCCGGCAGGGGCAGGACGACGCCGTGGCCGGCCTGCTCTGGCAGGCCTACACGGAGCTGTGCGGATCCGGCCCGACCGCGGCGGAGCTGGCGCACGCGGTGGCCGGGTTCGAGGAGGAGCTGGACGCCGACGAGCGCGCCGTCGTCGAGTCCGAGCTGGCCGACGCGGCCTGCTGCGCGGTCGGCGGCCTGCCGTTCCGCCCGGTGCAGGACGTGCTGGAGGCCTGGCGCGAGGTGACCCCCGACCGGGTCGCGGCGGCGCTGCGCGGCACGCAGCCGACGGCGATCCTGTACGTGCCCGAGGAGGTCGACTACGCCGGCCCGGGCGGGGCCGTCGAGCGCCGGTACGTGTGCAACCTGCAGACCGAGCTGCCGGTGGGGCAGACCTTCCGGCCCTCGGCGCTGGCCCGGCTGCTCTCCCGGGGGAACAGCCGGCTCGCCCTGGTCGTCGGGGAGCGCGAGCTGGCCCACCGCGACAGCGACGGCGACGTGCACTCCATCCCGTGGGAGCTGGTCGAGGCCGCGCTGCCGACGCAGGACGGCCGGGCGGTCGTCGTCGTCGGGCGCAACCTGTGCAGCGCGGTCGTCGACGAGGAGCGCTTCGGACGGCGGGCCGTCGCGGCGGTGCAGGCGCGGGTGCCGGTCGCCCGCTGGCTGCCGCGCCCGGCCGCGCCCGGGGACGACCTGGTGGGGGCCGCTTCTCCGGGGGCCGGGGCGGCCGGTCGTCCCTAGACTCGCCAGGGTGCAGATCCCGTTCCGGTCCTCCGAGCGAGCCAGCCTCGGCGTCGAGTGGGAGCTGCAGCTCGTGGACCTGCAGACGCGGCAGCTGACCGCCGGGGCCGTCGAGATCCTGCGGGAGATCCGGCCCGACGGCGCCGAGGAGCACCCCAAGGCCAAGCACGAGCTGCTGCAGTCGACGATCGAGATCATCACCGGCGTCTGCACGACCGTCGCCGAGGCGAAGGCGGACCTGGCGGGCACCCTCGCCGAGGTCCGGGCCGCCGCCGAGCGCCGCGGCCTGGGCCTGATGTGCGCGGGCACCCACCCGATCACCGACTGGCAGACGCAGCAGATCTCGCCCAAGGAGCGGTACCTGCAGCTGGTCGAGAAGATGCAGTGGCTGGCCCGCCGGCTGCAGATCTTCGGCGTCCACGTGCACGTCGGCGTCCGGGCGCCGGAGAAGGCCATCCCGATGGTCAACGCGCTCACCCAGTACGTGCCGCACTTCCTCGCGCTCTCGGCGTCCTCCCCGTTCTGGGTCGGCTGCGACACCGGGCTCGCCTCGGCCCGCTCCAAGGTCTTCGAGGGGATGCCGACCGCCGGGCTGCCCTACCAGCTCTCCGGCTGGGACCGCTTCGAGGAGTACATGGAGACGCTGATCTCCACGCACGCCATCGAGAGCGTCCGCGAGGTGTGGTGGGACATCCGCCCGCACCCGGACTTCGGCACCGTCGAGCTGCGCATCTGCGACGGGCTGCCCACCCTCGACGAGATCGGCGCGGTCGCGGCGCTGTCCCAGTGCCTGGTCGAGCAGTTCGACACCCAGCTCGACCGCGGCTACACCCTGCCCACGCCGGCCTCCTGGGTGCTGCGGGAGAACAAGTGGCGGGCGGCCCGCTACGGCCTGGACGCCGACATCGTGGTCGACGAGAAGGGCACCGTGCGGCCGGTGCGCCAGGCGATCACCGACCTGGTCGAGGAGCTCGCGCCCACCGCCCGCCGGCTGGGCTGCGAGGACGAGCTGGCCGACGTCCACCGCGTCCTGGAGGTCGGCGCCTCCTACCAGCGGCAGCGCGCGGTCGCCGCGGCCACCGGCGGCGACCTGACCGCCGTCGTCGACAGCCTGCTGGCCGAGCTGCGGGACGGCCTGCCCTCGAGCGGGCCCGCCGACCAGCCCCCCGGGCCGGTGCCCGGCCCGGCCGACTGCTCCGGAGGCCACGCCGCATGAGGGACGCCGCGGCATGACCGCGTTCCCGGAGAAGCTGGGGACGGCGGTCGACGAGTGGGTCGTCGAGCGGCAGCAGCAGCTGGTCGCCGTGCGGCGGCACCTGCACGCCCACCCCGAGCTCGCCTACGCCGAGTTCGAGACGACGTCCTTCCTCGAGCAGCGGCTGCGCAACGCCGGCCTGGACCCCAAGCGGCTGCCCTCGGGCACCGGCCTGGTCGTCGAGGTGGGCTCGGGGGACCCGGTCGTGGTGCTGCGCGCCGACATCGACGCGCTGCCGCTGGCCGACCTCAAGGACGCCCCGTACGCCTCCACCCGCGAGGGCCTGTGCCACGCCTGCGGGCACGACGTGCACACCACCGTCGTCGTCGGGGCGGCGCTGGCCCTCGCCGCCCTCGACGACGTGCCCGGCACCGTGCGCTGCGTCTTCCAGCCCGCCGAGGAGACGGTGCCCGGCGGCGCCACCGAGGTGGTCGCGGCCGGCGTGCTCGAGGGCGCCTCCCGCGCCTTCGCCCTGCACTGCGACCCCTCCCTCCCGGTCGGCAGCATCGGGCTGCGCACCGGGGCGATCACCGCCGCCTGTGACCGGATGGACGTCACCCTCACCGGCCCCGGCGGGCACACCGCCCGACCGCAGCTGACCGTCGACCTGGTCGACGCCCTCGGCCGGCTGATCACCGACCTGCCCGCGCTGCTGTCCCGGCAGGTCGACCCGCGCGCCGGCATGTCGCTGGTGTGGGGCGCGGTCAACGCCGGGGTCGCGGCCAACGCCATCCCGCAGCGGGGCTGCCTGCGCGGCACCGTGCGGGTGCTGGACCGCGACACCTGGCAGGACGCCGAGGCGCTGCTGCGCTCGCTGGTCGTGCGGGTCGCGGCCACCACCGGCGCCGACGTGGAGGTCGACTACGTCCGCGGGGTCCCGCCGGTGGTCAACGACCCGCGGGCGGTGGCGCTGCTGCGCTCGGCGGCGCTGGAGACGGTCGGCAGTGAGGGTCTGCGGCTGTCCCCGCAGAGCATGGGCGGGGAGGACTTCGGCTGGTTCGCCGACGTCCTGCCCATCGCGCTGGCCCGGTTGGGCACGCACGGTGGCGGCGCGCCGCTGGACCTGCACCGGGGGACCTTCGACGTCGACGAGCGGGCCATCTCGGTCGGGGTCCGGCTCCTGGCGCGCACGGCCCTGCACGCGCTCGCGGCCGACGCGGGCGCCCCACCCCCCGGCCCGAGACCGCACCCCAGCGGTTCCGGTCCGGGCGCCCGACGGTAGACACTGACGCCGATCGACCGACGACGGGAGCCCGACGATGAGTTCCGCCGATCAGCAGACCCCCGCGCACGCCGACGCCGAGGTGCCGGCCGAGCACGAGGTCCCCGACGAGCTGCGGCTGGCCGCGGACTTCCCGGCCGCCACCCGGGAGGCGTGGCGGGAGCTCGTCGCGGGGGTGCTGCGCAAGGCCGGCCGCGAGGACCTGCCCGACCCGGTCGAGGACGCGCTCCGGGTGCCGGTGGCCACCGGCGTCAGCGTGGCCCCGCTCTACACCGCCGAGGACGCCGGTGACCTGCCCGCCGCGGTCGGCGTCCCGGGCCTGGCCCCCTTCGTCCGCGGCGCCCGAGCGGGCTCGCCCGGCGACGTGCCCGGCGGGTGGGACGTCCGCCAGCGGCACGCCCACCCCGACGTCGTGCTGACGAAGGAGGCGATCGCCGCGGACCTGGAGAACGGCGTCACCTCGCTGTGGCTGGAGCTCGGCGACGGGGCCGTCCCGGTCGCCGCGCTCGGCGACGTCCTGGCCGACGTCTACCTCGACCTCGCGCCGGTGTCGGTCTCCGGTGGGCTCCCGGCCGCCGAGGCCCTGCTGGCCCACGTCGAGGGCCGCACCGACCTCGCGCCGGGCGGCTCCCTGGGCCTGGACCCCCTCGGTGTGCACGCCGCCTCGGGCCGGCCGCAGGACCTCACCGGGCTCGCCGACGTGGCCCGCCGGGCACCCGCCGGCTGGCGCACCGTCGTCGTCGACGCCACCGTCTTCCACGACGCCGGCGCCTCCGCCGTCGAGGAGATCGGCTGCTCGCTGGCCGCGGGCGTCGCCTACCTGCGGGCCCTGACCGACGGCGGGCTGTCGGTGGACGAGGCCTGCGCCGCGCTCGAGTTCCGCTACGCGGCCGGCGCCGACCAGTTCACGACCATCGCCGCGCTGCGCGCCGCCCGCCGGCTGTGGGACCGGGTCGGCGAGGTCAGCGGCGCCTCGCCCGACGCCCGTGCCCAGCGGCAGCACGCCGTCACCTCCTCGGTCATGACGACCAGGCGCGACCCGTGGGTCAACATGCTGCGGACGACGGTCGCCTGCTTCGCCGCCGGCGTGGGCGGGGCCGACGTCGTCACCGTGCAGCCCTTCGACGCCGCGCTCGGCCTGCCCGACGCCTTCTCCCGCCGGATCGCCCGCAACACCCAGAACCTGCTGGTGGAGGAGGGGCACCTGGCCCGCGTCCTCGACCCGGGCGGCGGCTCCTGGTACGTCGAGGCGCTCACCGACGCCCTGGCCGACGCCGCGTGGGACTGGTTCACCGAGATCGAGCGGGCCGGCGGGCTGGCCGCCGCGCTGGACTCGGGCCTGGTCCGCGACCGGATCGCCGCCGCATGGGACGCCCGCGCCGAGCGGCTGGCGCACCGCACCGACGCGATCACCGGCGTCAGCGAGTTCCCCAACCTGGCCGAGAGGCTCCCCGAACGGCAACCCGCCGCGGACCTGCACCCGACCGGCGGCCTGCCGCGGGTGCGGGCGGCGCAGGCGTTCGAGGAGCTCCGCGACCGCGCCGACGCCGCGCCGACCCGGCCGGCGGTCTACCTCGCCACCATCGGCCCGATCGCCCGGCACACCGCGCGGGCCACCTTCGCCGGCAACCTGTTCCAGGCCGGGGGAGTGGCGACGCCGTCCGGCGACGGCGCCTCCGGTCTGGCCGAGGCGGGCACGACGGTCGCCTGCATCTGCGGGACCGACCGGGACTACGCGGAGTCAGCGGCGGCGCTCGCCGCGGAGCTGCGCGCCGCCGGGGCCACCGCGGTGTGGCTGGCCGGCAAGCCGTCGCTCGGCGTCGAGGGCGTCGACGGGTACGTGTACGCCGGGTGCGACGCACTCGACGTCCTGCAGCGAGTCCACGAGCAGCTGGGTCTCGACGGCGATCCCCGCGGGGACCGCCAGGAGGAGGAGCGGGCATGAGTGCAATCCCCGACTTCAGCGGCGTCGAACTGGGCCGCCCGTCGTCAGCCGCCTCGGCCGACGACTGGGCCAAGCGGTTCAAGGAGGTCACCGGCCGTGGCGTGGAGGAGGCGACCTGGGAGACGCCGGAGGGCATCGCCGTCCCGCCGCTGTACACGCCGGCCGACCTCGACGCCCTGGACTTCCTGCACACCCACCCGGGGCTGCCGCCCTACCTGCGCGGGCCCTACCCGACCATGTACACGACCCAGCCGTGGACGGTCCGCCAGTACGCGGGCTTCTCCACCGCCGCGGAGTCCAACGCCTTCTACCGCCGCAACCTCGCCGCGGGGCAGAAGGGCCTGTCGATCGCCTTCGACCTGCCCACCCACCGCGGCTACGACTCCGACCACCCGCGCGTGGTCGGCGACGTCGGCATGGCCGGGGTCGCGGTCGACTCGATCCTGGACATGCGGCAGCTGTTCGACGGCATCCCGCTGGACCGGATGAGCGTCTCGATGACCATGAACGGTGCGGTGCTGCCGGTGCTGGCGCTCTACATCGTCGCGGCCGAGGAGCAGGGGGCGTCCCACGGTCAGCTGACCGGGACCATCCAGAACGACATCCTCAAGGAGTTCATGGTCCGCAACACCTACATCTACCCGCCCAAGCCGTCGATGCAGATCATCAGCGACATCTTCGCGTTCACCTCGCAGGAGATGCCGCGGTTCAACTCGATCTCCATCTCCGGCTACCACATCCAGGAGGCCGGGGCGACGGCCGACCTGGAGCTGGCCTACACGCTCGCGGACGGCGTGGAGTACCTGAACGCGGGCAAGGCCGCCGGGCTGGACGTCGACGCGTTCGCGCCCCGGCTGAGCTTCTTCTGGGCGATCGGCATGAACTTCTTCATGGAGGTCGCGAAGCTGCGGGCCGGGCGGCTGCTGTGGGCGCGGCTGGTCAAGGAGGCCGGCGCAGAGAAGGACAAGTCGCTGTCGCTGCGCACCCACTCGCAGACCTCGGGCTGGTCGCTGACCGCGCAGGACGTCTACAACAACGTCGTCCGGACCTGCCTGGAGGCGATGGCCGCCACCCAGGGCCACACCCAGTCGCTGCACACCAACGCCCTCGACGAGGCGCTGGCGCTGCCCACCGACTTCTCCGCCCGCATCGCCCGCAACACCCAGCTGCTGCTGCAGCAGGAGTCGGGGACCACGCGGGTCATCGACCCGTGGGGCGGCTCGGCCTACGTCGAGAAGCTCACCTACGACCTGGCCCGCCGTGCCTGGGCGCACATCCAGGAGGTCGCCGAGCACGGCGGCATGGCGCAGGCGATCGACGACGGCATCCCGAAGCTGCGCATCGAGGAGGCCGCCGCCCGCACCCAGGCGCGCATCGACTCCGGCCGCCAGCCGGTCATCGGCGTGAACAAGTACCGCGTGGACGCCGACGAGGCGATCGAGGTGCTGCGGGTCGACAACGCCGACGTGCTCGCCCAGCAGAAGGCCAAGCTGGAGGAGCTGCGGGCCTCCCGGGACGACGGCGCGGTGCGCGCGGCGCTCGCCCGGCTGACCGACGCCGCCCGCGCGGCGGCCGAGGGACGGCGGGACTCGTCGCTGGACTCGAACCTGCTCAAGCTGGCCGTCGACGCGGCCCGGGCCAAGGCGACCGTCGGGGAGATCTCCGACGCGCTCGAGGAGGTCTACGGGCGGCACGCCGGCCAGGTGCGCACCATCTCCGGCGTCTACCGCGACGAGGCGGCCGGGGCGGGCTGGGCGGGAGGAGACAACCCGATGGAGGAGACCCGCCGCCTGGCCGAGGCGTTCGAGGAGGCCGAGGGACGCCGTCCCCGCATCCTCGTCGCCAAGATGGGCCAGGACGGCCACGACCGCGGGCAGAAGGTCATCGCGACGGCCTTCGCCGACCTCGGTTTCGACGTCGACGTCGGCCCGCTGTTCCAGACCCCCGAGGAGGTCGCCCGGCAGGCGGTCGAGGCCGACGTGCACATCGTCGGCGTCTCGTCCCTGGCCGCCGGCCACCTGACGCTTGTGCCGGCGCTGAGGCAGGCGCTCGCCGACCTCGGGGCCGAGGACGTCATGATCGTCGTCGGCGGCGTCATCCCGCCCGACGACGTGCCGACGCTCAAGGAGATGGGCGCGGCCGAGGTGTTCCTGCCCGGCACGGTGGTCGCCGAGGCGGCGCAGGGGCTGCTGCGGACGCTGTCCTCGCGCCTCGGTCACTGATGGCGCGGTCGGTCGACGTCCCCGCGCTCGTCGAGGGCGTGCTCGAGGGCGACCGGCGGGCCGTGGCGCGGGCCATCACGCTCGTGGAGTCCCACCGCGCCGACCACCGGGAGCGGGCGCAGGAGCTGCTGGTCGAGCTGCTGCCGCACGCCGGGAACGCCCGGCGGGTCGGGATCAGCGGCGTCCCCGGCGTGGGGAAGTCGACGTTCATCGACCAGCTCGGGGTCATGCTGACGGCCGCCGGGTCGAAGGTTGCGGTGCTCGCCGTCGACCCGTCGTCCGCCCGCTCGGGCGGGTCGATCCTCGGCGACAAGACCCGGATGGCGCGGCTGTCGGTCGACCCGAACGCCTTCATCCGGCCCTCGCCGACGTCGGGCACGCTCGGCGGGGTCGCGCAGGCGACGCGGGAGTCGATGGTCGTCGTCGAGGCGGCCGGCCACGACGTCGTCCTGGTGGAGACCGTCGGCGTCGGGCAGTCGGAGATCACCGTCGCCGAGATGGTCGACTCGTTCCTGTTCCTGACGCTGGCCCGCACCGGCGACCAGCTGCAGGGGATCAAGCGCGGCATCCTCGAGATCGCCGACGTCATCGCCGTGAACAAGGCCGACGGGCCGGGTGCGGCCGACGCGCGCAAGGCCGCCCGCGAGCTGGCCGGGGCGATCCGGATGCTGCGGGGCCATGGCGAGGACTGGCACGTCCCGGTGCTCACCTGCGCCGGGCTGACCGGAGAGGGGCTCGACGAGGTGTGGGCCAAGCTGGTCGAGCACCAGGACCGGCGCAAGGCCTCGGGCGCGTTCGACGAGCAGCGGCGCACCCAGCAGGTGCGCTGGACCCGGCAGCTGGTGCGCGACGGGCTGGAGCACCGGCTGCGCGCCCACCCCGGCGTCCGGGCCGCCGTGCCGGAGCTGGAGAAGGCGGTGCTGGCCGGCGAGCTGACTCCGGCGCTGGCCGCCCAGCAGCTGCTGGAGACCTTCCTCGCCGCGCCCGAGGTGTGAGCGCCGTCACGGGTCGTCAGCGTCCGGGCTGGACCGCGCCCGCGGTCCAGCCCGCCGCCGAGACGAGGCCGCCCATGCCGATCGACAACCCGTACTACTCCGCTGCGGTCCACGGCGAGTTCGAGGTCGCCGACATCGGCGACCTCGTGCTGGAGGAGGGCGTCACCCTCCGCGGCTGCCAGCTGGCCTACCAGACCCTCGGCACGCTCAACGCGGCGAAGGACAACGCGGTCCTGATCCCGACCTGGTCCGGGGCAACCACTCGGTCATGCGGGACACCTACGTCGGGCCGGGCCGGGTGATCGACCCCGCGGAGCACTTCGTCGTCCTGGTCAACCAGATCGGCAGCGGGCTGGGCACCTCGCCGCACAACCTGGCCGGCCCCCTACGGCCGGGGCCGCTTCCCGCGGGTGCGCATCGCGGACGACGTGGTCGCCCAGGAGCGGTTGCTGCGCGAGGTGCTCGGCGTCGAGGAGCTGGCGTTGGTCTTCGGCAGGTCGATGGGTGCCCAGCAGACCTACGAGTGGGCCGTCCGGTTCCCCGACCGGGTCGAGCGGGCCGCGCCCCTGGCCGGTACCGCGCGGATGTACCAGCACTGCGTCATCTGGGCGCAGACGCTGGTCGACGCCCTCACCTCCGACCCGGGGTAGGCCGGGGGCTGGTACCGCGACCCCGGGGACGTCCGCGGCGGCCTGCAGCGGCACGCCGGCCTGTTCGCCCTGCACGTGCTGTCCAACGAGTTCTGGACCGGGGAGCACTGGCGGGCGCTGGGCTTCAGCTCGCCGGAGGACTTCGGAGTCGGCTTCCTGGAGGCCTACTTCGAGCCCATGGACGCCGGCGACCTGCTGACCCAGGCGTGGAAGTGGCAGCACGGCGACGTCAGCCGGCACACCGACGGGGACCTCGCCGCCGCCCTGGGACGGATCACCGCGAGGACGGTGGTCATGCCGATCAGCACCGACAAGTTCTTCCCGCCCGAGGACTGCGCCGCCGAGCAGCAACTGATCCCCGACAGCGACTTCCGGGTGATCGAGGACGTGCACGGCCACGCCGCGCTGTTCGGGCTCTCGCCGTCCTACGTCGAGCAGGTGGACGACGCGCTGCGCAAGCTGCTGGAGACGCCGGCCTGAGCCGGGGTCTTCGCGCCCCCCGCGATCATGGCGCCCCCGCCGGACGATCATGGTGCTGTGACCACCGGTCGCCGCCTGGCGGTCGTCACGACGCCATGATCGCGGGGGAGGGGCCTCGGGTCAGACGCCGGTGGAGCGGCACTCCCGGGCGCGGAGCTCGGCGAGGTAGTCGTCGGGCGCACCGGCGGCCTCGGCGGCGTCGGCGAGCGCGCCCAGGTACCGCGCCGAGGGCAGCCCACCCTCGAAGGCGTCGAGCACGTAGACCCACGCCACCTGGTCACCGGTGAGGGTGTGCACCCGCAGGTGCAGCTTCCGGTAGAGCCCCCGGTCGGCGCCTTCCCAGGCGTCGAGTTCCTGCTCGTCGGTCTCGGTGAGGTCGTAGAGGGCCACGAAGACGCCGGGGGACAGCGATCCGCCCGGTGCGGTGTCGTCCGGCACGAGGGTGGCCAGCGCGCCCTCCCAGCCGTACTCCTCGGCGCCGAACGTCAGCCGCCAGCCCTGGATCCAGCCGGTGCCGGTGTGCGGGGAGGCCGGACAGCGCCGGAGCATCTGTGCGGGGTCCATGTTCGACCCGTAGGCGGCGTAGAGGCCCATCACCGGGCAGCCTACGGCGGTGTGGCAGGACCCTCGGAGGGAGAGGGGCCACGTCGTCACCCGGAACGGGGAGAATGGCGCGCGGCACGTGTCCGCACCGCACCGAGAAGGACTCCCATGACCCGCATCGTGATCATCGGCGGTGGCCCTGCCGGCTACGAGGCGGCGCTGGTCGCCGCATCCCTCGGTGCCCAGGTCACCGTGGTGGAGCGCGACGGCGTCGGCGGGGCCAGCGTGCTCACCGACTGCGTCCCGTCCAAGACCTTCATCGCCTCGGCCGGCGCGATGACCAACGTGCGCGACTCGGCCGCGCTCGGCGTCCAGGGCTCGGAGCTGGCCACCGTCGGCATCGACCTGGCCGCGGTCAACCAGCGGGTCAAGGGGCTGGCCGTGGCGCAGTCCGCCGACATCCGGGCGCGGCTGGTCGCCGAGGGCGTGCGGGTCCTCCCCGGGCAGGGCCGGCTCTCGGACGAGGTCCGCGGCCTGGCCGAGCACCGGGTCGAGGTGGTGGACGGCGACGGCGCGGTCACCGACACGCTGGAGTGCGACGTCGTCCTCATCGCCACCGGCGCCGACCCCCGCGTGCTGCCCGGCGCCGAGCCCGACCACGAGCGGATCCTCGACTGGCGCGACGTCTACGACATCCAGGAGATGCCCGAGCACCTGGTCGTCGTCGGCTCGGGCGTGACCGGTGCGGAGTTCGCCTCCGGCTACCTCGAGGCCGGGGTCCCGGTGACGCTGGTGTCCTCGCGCGACCGGGTCCTGCCCGGGGAGGACTCCGACGCCGCCGAGGTGCTCGAGGACGTCTTCCAGTCCCGCGGCGGCCGACTGGAACGCGGCCGGGCCGCCGGCGTCCGGCGATCCGAGAAGGGGGTCGTCGTCGAGCTCACCGACGGGCGCACCGTCGAGGGCTCGCACGCGCTGATGACCGTCGGCACGGTGCCCAACACCGCCGAGCTCAACCTGGAGCGGGTCGGGGTGGAGCTCGCGCCGTCCGGGCACGTCGTCGTCGACCGGGTGTCGCGCACCAGCGTGCCCGGCATCTACGCCGCCGGCGACGTCACCGGGGTCTTCCAGCTCGCGTCGGTCGCCGCGATGCAGGGGCGGATCGCGATGTGGCACGCCCTCGGCGAGGCGGTCACCCCGATCCGGCTCAAGACCGTCTCGGCGAACGTCTTCACCCACCCGGAGATCGCCACGGTCGGCGTGCAGGAGAAGACGCTGTCCGAGGGCGCCGACATCGAGGTCGTGCGGCTGCCGCTGGCCACCAACGCGCGGGCCAAGATGGCCGACCTGCGCGACGGCTTCGTGAAGCTCTTCGCCCGGCAGGCGACCGGGGTGGTCGTCGGCGGGGTCGTCGTCGCCCCGGGGGCGTCGGAGCTGGTCCTGCCGATCGCGCTGGCGGTCACGAAGGGGCTGACGGTCAGCGACCTCGCGCACACCTTCGCGATCTACCCGTCGCTGTCGGGGTCGATCACCGAGGCCGGGCGGCGGCTGATGAGGGCCGACGCGCTGGCCTGAAGGACCCTCTGCCCTCGGCCCCGTCCAGGGCACCGCCCCGAGCTTGCGAGGGGTGGGGAGGACGGGGTCCTTCTCGGGACGGCGGGGGCGCGGGGGAGCCGCGGGGCGGATGTGACGGCGGGTTCGGGTGGACTCCCGGCCGCCGGTGCCGATCCGCGCGCGGGCCGCCGAGGACAGGGGGGATGCGCCCCCACCGGAACACCCCCACCCCCCGCCGCCGCCCGTTCCGGGCGCTGGCCGGTGCGGCGACCGCGCTGGCCCTCTCGCTGGCGCTGCCGGCGACGGCGGCCCGGGCCGACGAGGCCGTGGGCCCGGACACCGTCGTCGGCGAGATCGTGCAGGCCTGGCCCGAGGGTGAGCTGGCCGGCTCCGACGCGGAGGAGCACGCCGAGGCCCCGCTGACCTGGGTGGAGAGCGCGACGGGCGAGGCCGTCCGGGTGCCCACCGAGGCGGTCGCCGGCATCGGGGTCGGCGCCACCGTCGAGGTCACCGTGGGGGGCGCCGTCCCCGACGCCGCGGGGCAGGACGGCCTTGAGCCCGCCCGCGACGTGCTCGACGCCCAGCTGCTGCAGGAGGCGCCGGAGGTCCGCGCCGCGCGGGTGGCCGGGCTGACCAACCGGGTCACCGTGGCGATGGTGGTCCCGGCCGGGGGGACGGCGGACGGCGCGACCCTCGCCCAGCTGGTGACCGCCGTCGACGGGCCGGTGGCCGAGTTCTGGGCGGGGGAGACCGACGGCGCCGTCCGGCTGGGGGTGACCGAGGCCCACGACTGGCTGCAGACCACCGCCGGGTGCGCGGACCCCACCGCGATGTGGCACGAGGCCGCCGACCGCACCGGCTTCGAGCCCGGGCCCGGCCGGCACCTCCTCGTCTACGTCAGCAGTCGGCCGCGAGACCTCCCCGGCTGCTCCTACGCGCTCGGCCAGGTCGGCACCGGGGTCGGCGCAGGCGGGCGGGTCTACGTCCGCGACGTGCTGCCCGCGGTCATCGCCCACGAGCTGGGCCACAACTTCGGCCTCGGCCACTCCTCGGGGCACCAGTGCGACGACGCGGTGGAGACCAGCATCTGCCGCACCGCCCCCTACCGCGACTACTACGACGTCATGGGCGCCTCGTGGCGTGAGGTCGGGTCGCTCAACGCCCCCCAGGCCGCGCAGCTGGGCGTGCTGCCCGCCTCCGCCCAGCTCGCGGTCGCCGCGACCGGGCCGGTGACGACGGCCACCCTCGCCCCGCTCGGCTCGCGGGCCGGCACCCGGGTGCTGCGGCTGACCGACGCGGCGGGGAGCACCTACTGGCTGGAGCTGCGCACCGCCGTCGGCCGCGACGCCTGGCTCGCCTCGGCCGGCAACCGCTTCGGCCTCGACGCCGGCGTCCTGCTGCACCGCACCGGCCGGATGCCCGACACCGCGCTGCTGCTCGACGGCACCCCGTCACCCGCCGCGCGGTGGGACGACGACCTGCAGGCCGCGCTGCCCGTCGGCGTGCCGGTGCCGGTCGCCGGTGGCGCCTTCACCGTGACCGTGGACGCCGTCACCGCGGCCGGGGCGACCCTGACCGTCGTCCCCGCCGCCGGTGCCGCCGTCCCGGTGACCCCGCTGCCCGAGGGCGACGCCGCGCCGGAGGTCCTGGCCGCCGGGCCGGCCACCGCGCCGGCCGCGGTCCCGGCCGCGGTGCCGGCCGCGCCGTCCGTCCCGGTGACCCCGCTGCCCGAGGGTGCCGCCGCGCCGGAGGTCCCTGCGGCGCCGGTCGTGGAGGACGCGCTGGTCGCCGAGCCGGCGCCGGCCGCCGTCCGGGTCGCCTCGGGCACCGGCTGGGCCACGCCGGCCGCGGGCGCCGTGGGCCTGGCCACCGTCGCGCTCACCGGCTGGACGGTCACCCGGAAGCGTGGCGCGCGCGCCCGGGACTGAGCGCCCACCTCCAGTTCCGGGTCCGACCTGCCGATGAGGGGGACCGGCCCCCTCTCGCTTGGAGACCGTCCGTGCCCCCTGTGCGCTCCCCCCGGCTGCTGGCGCTCACCGTCGCGGCCGCTGCCGTCCTCCCGGTGCTGACCGCACCACCGGCCACCGCCGAGGAGGCTCCCGCCGCCGGCGACACGGTCGTCGGTGAGCTCGTCCAGGGCTACGCCGACCCGGCCCCGGCCGAGGTCGCCGATGACGCGCACGAGGACGACGGCACGCTGCTCAGCTGGGTGCGGTCCGACGACGGCGAGGCCGTGCGGGTACCGACCGAGGACGTCGAGGACGTCGAGGCCGGCTCCACGGTCGAGGTGGTGCTCGGCGAGCCGGTCGCGGACGAGGCGACCGCGGAGGGGCTCGAGCCGGCGATGGACGTGCTGGCCAGCGAGGTCGTCTCCGCGCCGGAGGAGCCGAGGACGGCTCCCGCCACCGGCGCGATCAACCACGAGGTCACGGTGGTGATGCTGCAGCCGGCCGGAGCTGCCCGGGACGCCACCACCCTGGCGCAGGTGAGAGCGGCGGTGGACGGCCCCGTCGCCGACTTCTGGGCGGAGCAGACCGACGGGGCGGTCCGGTTCGGCACCGTGGCCGGCTTCGACTGGCCGACGGAGCCTTCCGCGCTCACCTGCGCCGATCCCTTCGCCCTCTGGGAGGAGGCGGCCACGCGCGCCGGGTGGACCGCGGGGCCGGACAAGCACCTGCTGGTCTACGTCCCCCACGGCTCGTCGGGGTGTTCGTACGGACTCGGCACGATCGGCACCGGCAGCGTCGGCTCCGGCGGCCTGGCGTACGTGCGGGCGACGGCCACCTCGCTCATCGCGCACGAGTTCGGGCACAACCTCGGTCTCGGCCACGCCTCCCACCTCCAGTGCGCCGGCGTGGTGCACGGCGCCGCCTGCTACATCCGCTCCTACTACGACATGTACGACGTCATGGGCGTCTCCTGGGACGAGGTCGGCTCCCTCAGCGCGCCGCACGCCGACCTGCTCGGGGTGCTGCCCGCTGCGGCCGCCCCCACCCTGGCCGCGGGCGCTGCCACCACGGAGTTCCTGCTCGCGCCGGTCGGAGCTCGGACCGGCACGCGCGCGGTCAGGCTCGACGACGGCGACGGGGACGTGTACTGGCTGGAGTACCGGACGGCGACCGGCCGGGACGCCTTCCTGGGCACGGCGGCCAACTGGCCCGAGCTCCAGACCGGCGTGCTGGTCCGGCTCGTCGGCGGCAACGACGGCGAGAACACCTCGTTCCTGCTCGACGGGACCCCGCCCCAGGAAGCCTGGTGGCCCTCGGATCTGGCCGTCGCGGTGCCCGGGAACAGGCCGGTGTCGGTCGGGGACGCGCCGTTCACGGTGACGGTGCTGGAAGCCACGGCCTCCGGGGCGCGGATCCGGATCGCCCCGCACCCGATCGACGCGGCCTACGAGCGGCTGGGTGGCAGCGCGGTGCTCGGCGAGCCGACGTCGGCTCGCGTCTGCGGGCTGCGGGACGGCGGCTGCCGCCGGGCCTACGCGAAGGGGTCGCTGTACTGGAACCCCAGGAACGGTCGGGTCACGCTGCTCAGCCCCGCCGTCGCCCAGCGGTACGAGCTGCTCGCCGGACCCACCTGGCTCGGCTACCCCCTGGGGGACGAGACCGACCTGAGCCTCGGGGGCACCACCGGCCGCACCGTCTCCTTCCCCGAGGGCGACATCGTCTGGTCCCCGTCGACGGGGGCGCACGTGGTGCGCGGCGCGATCCTGGCCCGCTGGCGGGAGGTCCGCGGAGCGCTCGGCTTCCCGCTGGGCGGGGACGCCCCGCTCCCGGGCGGTGCCTTCACCGCTTTCGCCGGCGGGTCGGTCTACTGGTCGCCGGCGACCGGGCCGCGGCTGGTGCGGGGGGCGATCCTGGAGCGGTACGTGGCCGCGGGCGGGCCGGGGGCGCTGGGGTTCCCGGTCGCCGACGACGGGGGGACCGCCGACGGGACCGGGGCGCTGGTGCGGCTGGAGCGCGGGGCGGTCTACTGGTCGTCGCGGACCGGGGCGCACGTGGTGTTCGGGGCGATCCTGGCGCGCTGGCGGGAGCTGGGGGCGCAGACCGGGGCGCTGGGCTATCCGACCAGTGACGAGCTGTCGGTGCCCGGCGGGCGGGTGTCGCACTTCGCCGGCGGGTCGGTCTACTGGTCGCCGGCGACCGGGCCGCGGCTGGTGCGGGGGGCGATCCTGGAGCGGTACGTGGCCGCGGGCGGGCCGGGGGCGCTGGGGTTCCCGGTCGCCGACGACGGGGGGACCGCCGACGGGACCGGGGCGCTGGTGCGGCTGGAGCGCGGGGCGGTCTACTGGTCGTCGCGGACCGGGGCGCACGTGGTGTTCGGGGCGATCCTGGCGCGCTGGCGGGAGCTGGGGGCGCAGACCGGGGCGCTGGGCTATCCGACCAGTGACGAGCTGTCGGTGCCCGGCGGGCGGGTGTCGCACTTCGCCGGCGGGTCGGTCTACTGGTCGCCGGACACCGGCGCGCACGCCGTCCGGGGCGGGATCCTCGCCCACTGGCTGGCCACCGGGGGACCCACCGGGCCGCTCGGGTTCCCGGTCACCGGCCACGCCGCGCTGCCCGGCGGTGGCGGCTGGCAGGTCCGCTTCCAGCACGGCGTCGTCACCGAGCGGACCGACGGGCGGATCGAGACCACCACCGGTTGACCAAGGACCCCAGCGCCCCGCCACTCGCGAGCTCACGGCGGGACCCTGCAGGGGGCCGCCCGTCCTCCTCACCCCTCGGGGTGGGCCTCGGGACGGGACCGACGAGGGGGCGCCCCCCCCGGTCAAGGGGGGGGGCCCCCGGTGGCCGGGGGGGTAACACCCGCGGGCCAAGGTGAAAATTTCCCCCCGCGACTGTCACGTGGGCCCCCCCCCGCGCACA
>NZ_JBJGYN010000044.1:0-38977 GCF_054050015.1 Geodermatophilus sp. SYSU D01176
GGGTCAGTTGATTACCCCCCCCCCCCCGCCCCCCCCCCCCCCCCCCCCCCCCCCCCCCCCCCCCCGCCCCCCCGGCCCCCCCCCCCCCCCCCCCCCCGTCGCAGGGTGGATCAGCCGTGCGGGACCACCCGCACGGGTGTCACTCGATCGTCGTCGGGACCGTGATGGTGCCGTCGATGATCTGCTGCGAGTACTGCTGGATGTCGGCCTGGATGTCGTCGATGAAGCCGCCCGACGTGGCCAGGCCGATGCCCTCGGTGGACAGGTCGTTGAGGACGTCGGTCGCGCCCTCGACGTTGCCCTCGGCGTAGTCGTTGATGAACTGCTCCACCGCGTTGTCGACCCGCTTGAGCATCGAGGTCATGATCACGGCCTGCAGCGCGGGGTCGCCCACCGTCAGGTACTGGTCGGAGTCGACGCCGATGGCGCGGTTGCCGGAGGCGGCGGCCGCCTGGAAGACGCCGAGGCCCGAGCCGCCCGCGGCGTGGTAGACGATGTCGGCCCCGGCGTCGTACATGCCCTGCGCCACGATCTGGCCGCGGGCGGGGTCACTGAACCCGGAGAAGTCACCGGCCGGCGAGATGTACTGCCGGTCGACGCGGATCTGCGGGTTGACCGCCTGCGCACCGGCGACGTAACCGGCCTCGAACTTCTCGATCAGCGGGCTCTCGACGCCACCGACGAAGCCGATGTGGGCGCTCTCGCTCTTCAGCGCGGCCGCGACGCCGGCCAGGAAGGACCCCTGCTCCTCGGCGAAGACCAGGCCGGTGACGTTGTCGCCCTTGGCGCCGTCGGCGTTCGAGCCGTCGACCTGGGCGAACGTGGTCTCCGGGAACTGCGGGGCGACCTCGGCGATGACGTCGTCGTACGCGAACCCGACGGCGATGACCGGGTTGAAGCCCTGCTCGGCCAGCTGGGTCAGCAGCTCCGCGCGGTTGGAGGCGTCCTCGTTGGGGCTGACCTCCTGCAGCTCGGCACCGAGGGCGTCGGCGGCGGCCGACGCACCGGCGTAGGCGGAGTCGTTGAACGACTGGTCACCGCGGCCGCCCTCGTCGTAGGCGAGGCCGATCCGGATCTCCTCGGCGGCCGCGCCGCCACCGCCCTCCTCGCCGCCACCGCCGGTGGCGGGCTCGTCGCTGGCACAGGCTGCCAGGGCCATGCTGCCGGCCAGCAGCAGGGCCAGTGCCTGGGCGCTGGCCTTCATCTTCCGCGCTCGGCGCAAGACGGTCTCCTCTCTGGGGGGACCGGTCGCACGGACAGGCGGCCGGTCCCGGTGGGTCGGGGTGCGTGCGGAACTGCCGGCGGACGCCGGTCCCTCCAGCACACGACGACGGCACGCTAACCGCGCCCCGCGGCTGCGCCGAACCCCGAGGGAGAGACCGAAACGGGATCGTTGCCAAGACCGGGACCACGGTGGCCCGCACCACCGTCGGCCCCACCACCGAGGTGCCTTTCGCGCGCGGAAGGCACCTCGGTGGTGGGCGGCGCCGCGGGCTAGCGTGCGCGCCATGCGACGAGCGGCAGCACGGCTGGCCGCCGCGGTGCTGGCCGCGGGTCTGCTGCTCGGCGGTGCGGGCCCGGCGCTGGCCGAGGAGACCCGGCCCACCGCCGACCCCTCCGCGCCCACGCCCACCGCCCCGGTGCCGGGCGGCCCGCCGCAGGGCAGCGGTCCCGGTGGGGTCACGGTGGGCGGCGAGCGGCTGGACACCCGCGGCACCGTCGTCGCCGACAGCGCTCCGCCGCTGCCCCCCGGTGTGGTCGCGCCCGGCTGGCTGGTGGCCGACGCCGGCAGCGGCGCCGTGCTGGCCGCCCGCGATCCGCACGGCCGCTACTACCCGGCGAGCACGCTGAAGACCCTGACCCTGCTGACACTCCTCCCGCTGCTGGACCCGGCGCAGGTCGTCGAGGGCACGGTCGAGGACGAGGCGGTGGAGGGCAGCAAGGTCGGCCTGGTGGCCAGCGGGCGCTACCCGGTCGCCCTGCTGTTCCAGGCGCTGGTGATGCAGTCGGGCAACGACGCGGCCGGCGCCCTGGCCCGCGCGGCCGGTGGCACCGACGTCACCGTGCGGGCCATGAACGAGGTGGCGGCGTCGATCGGTGCCCACGACACCGTCGCGGGGACGCCGTCCGGACTGGACGTGGCCGGCCAGACCTCCTCGCCCTACGACCTCGCGCTGGTCTTCCGCCGGCTGGTCGCGGACCCGGCCACGGTGGCGCTGCTGCGGACGCCGGTCGCGCAGGTGCCCGCGGTCGAGGGCCGCTCCCCCGGCTACCAGATCCAGAACCAGAACCCGCTGGCCGACTCCCCGGGGAACCTGGGCGGCAAGACCGGCTTCACCGACGCCGCCCGGCACACCTACGTCACCGCCGCCGAGCGCGACGGGCGGCGGCTGGTGGTCAGCGTGATGGGCACCGAGAACGTGCCGCTGCGCGCCGCCGACCAGGCCGCCCTGCTGCTGGACTGGGGCTTCGCCGTCCCGGCCGGGACCGCGGGTGTGGGCCGCCTGGTCGACTCCGCCGCCGACGCGCTGCCGCCCCCGACCCCGGCACGCCGCCTGCCGGACCTCGCCGAGCCGCCGCCGGTGCCCGTCCCGGTCGCGGAGGCCGGAGAGCCGGCGCTGCTGCCGGTGGCGCTGGCCGTGACGGCCACCGGCATCGTCGTCGCCACGGTGGTCGGCGTCCGCCGGGCGGTCCGGGTGGTGCCCGCGCCGGTCAGCGGGGAGCCGTCCCGCCGTTCCCCGGCGGGACCGGCGGGGCGATCACCTCGGGCACCACGCGGGCGTCCCCCTGCACCCGGGGCAGGGTCGCCGTCCACGCGGCCGTGAAGAACGCGAACCGGCAGACGAGGTTGATCCAGATGAGGATGCCGACCGCCCCGCCGAACGCCGACGCCGTGACGCTGCCCGAGATGAGCGACAGGTAGAGGCTGCCGATCAGCTTCATCACCTCGAAGCCGGCCGCACCGAACAGCGCGCCGGGCAGCAGCAGGCGCAGCGGGTACGAGGTGGAGGGCACCACCCGGAGCAGCCACAGGAAGACGACGACGTCGGTGACGACGGCCAGCCCCAGGCCCAGCGCCGCGGTGAGCAGGAACAGGCCGGGGGCGTCGTCGAGGCCCAGGGCCTGCAGCGCCCACGACGTCGCCTGGGTGACCCCGCCGGTGAGGCCGAGGCTGAGCAGGCCGGCGAGACCGAAGGCGGCCAGCGCGAGCAGGTCCTGCAGGTTGTCGCGGAGGAACTCGGGGTCGTCGACCCGGCCCTTCCAGATGCGCTCCATGCCCAGGCGCAGCTTGTCCATGGCACGCAGCCCGGCGTAGAGGAAGCCGACCAGGCCGATGACGCCGACGACGCGGGCCGAGCCGACCGCGCCGCGCAGCTCACCGGTGATCTCCGCGCCGGTCGGCCCGGGGAAGCTCTCCCGGATGGTGGCGTAGAGCTCCTGCTGCAGCAGCTGGTTGCCGGCGAGCACCAGCCCGATGACCGAAGCGACCAGCAGCAGCACCGGCACCAGGCCGAGGAAGACGAAGTAGGTGACGCCCGCGGCCATGAGGTCGCCCTGGGTGCGCTGGTAGCGGCCGCCGGCGCGGGCCAGGTGGTCGAACCACGGGAGGCGGCGGCGCAGCCGGGTGACCCGGGCCTGCCAGCGACCGGGGAGCTGGGTGACCCGTGACCAGCGGCCGCCGGGAGGCTGGTCCTCGGCGGGCGCGGGCGCGGACCGCTCGGTCCGGGTGGCACTCACCCGCCCGAGTCTGCGGGCAGACCGCGCCCGGCGCGCCCCGGCCCTGGTGACGGACTGGAACGGCCCCGCTGCAGGGTCCCGTCGCGAGCCTGCGAGCGGCGGGGGGCAGCGGGGTCCTCTCACCGCCGCGAGCCTGCGCGTGGCAGCAGGGGCAAGGGGTCCTCCACGGGAGGACGGGTCCTTCAACCGGTGAGGGGGTACTCGCGGGCGATCACCCAGGCCCCGTCGGGCCCCTGCTCGAACTCGGTGAAGTGCTCGACGCGGAACTCCGCCGAGAGGTCGGACAGGCCGCAGTAGGCCAGGTCCAGCATGTCCCCGGGGACGTCGTGGGCCACGGTCACGTGCGGGTGGTACGGGTAGGACAGCGACCGGGCCAGCGGTCCGCGGCGGACGTCGTTGGCGATCAGCTCGCAGTTGCCGATGCCCCGGGCCACCGCCACGAAGACGACCGCCGAGACCGGTGCGAACGTGCCCGTGCCCGACAGGTGCATGTCGAACGGCGGGTGCGCGCGGGCGACCTCGGCCAGGTGCGCAGTGATCGCCGGCCGGTCGTCCAGCCGCACCTCGGTGGGCGGCAGCAGCGTGACGTGCGGCGGCACGGTGGCGGCCTGTGGGTCGCCGACCTTGGCCCGCCAGTCGACGAACAGCTGCGACCACGGTTCGGGGATGGGGACGACCACCCCCAGGACGGCGGTCTGCGCCACGCTGCGGCTGCGCGGCACGAAGGTGTCGTCGTTCACGCGGGTCTCCCCGACGGTGGCAGGAAGCCGACCTTGTCGTAGACGTCGGCGACCGTGCCGGCGGCGACCTCGCGGGCCCGGGCCGCGCCCTGCGCCAGGGTGCGCTGCAGTTCCGCGGGGTCGTCGAGCAGCTCCTGGGTGCGCCGGCGGACCGGCGTCACGAAGTCGGCGACCACCTCGGCCAGCTCCTTCTTCAGGTCGCCGTAGCCGCGGCCGGCGAAGTGCTCCTCGAGCTCGCCGGTGCTGCGCCCGGACAGCGCGCTGTGGATGGTGAGGAGGTTGGTGACGCCGGGCTTGCCCTCGGGGTCGGCCACCACCTCGCGGCCGGTGTCGGTGACCGCCGAGCGGATCTTCTTCGCCGTCACCTTGGGGTCGTCGAGCAGGAAGACGCAGCCGGCCGGGGGCAGGCTCTTGCTCATCTTCTTCTCCGGCGACTGCAGGTCGAGGACCTTCGCCCCGCCCTCGGGGATCCGGGCGCTGGGGACGGTGAAGGTCTCGCCGAAGCGGCCGTTGAACCGGGTGGCCAGGTCGCGGGTCAGCTCGAGGTGCTGGCGCTGGTCCTCACCCACGGGCACCTCGTCGGCCTGGTAGACGAGGATGTCGGCGGCCTGCAGCACGGGGTAGGTGAACAGCCCGACCGAGGCGCCGGCGGTGCCCTCCCGCTGGCTCTTGTCCTTGAACTGCGTCATCCGGCTGGCCTCGCCGAAGCGGGCCAGGCACTCCAGCACCCAGGACAGCTGCACGTGCTCGGGCACGTGGCTCTGCACGAACAGGGTGCTGCGCTCCGGGTCGACGCCGAGCGCCAGCAGCTGGGCGGCCGCGGTCAGGGTGTTCCGCCGGAGCTCCTCCGGGTCCCAGTCCATCGTGATCGCGTGCTGGTCGACGACGCAGTAGAAGGCCTCGGCCGTCTCCTGCAGCGCGACCCACTGCCGCAGTGCGCCCAGGTAGTTGCCGAGGTGGAAGGAGCCCGCCGTCGGCTGGATGCCGGAGAGCACACGGGGAAGAGGCACGACGGCCATCAAACCAGCCGATCCCGGGCCCCGGGACTGCACGTCCCGAACGTCCTCGTCACCGGCGGGTCAGGCGACCGGCGCGGTCGACCGGACCTGGTCGAGGGCGGCGAGGAAGACGTCGTCCTCCTCGGGCGTCCCGACCGTCACGCGGATCCCCTCCCCGGCGAACGGCCGGGTGATGACCGCGCGGGCCTCCAGCGCGGCCGCCAGCTCGGCGGTGCCCTCCCCCACCGGGAGCCAGACGAAGTTGGCCTGGCTGTCGGACACGTCGAGCCCGCGCTCGCGCAGCGCGGCGGTGAGCCGCTCCCGCTCGGCGGTGACGGCCGCGCACCGGCGCCGCACCTCGTCCTGGCTGGCCAGCGCGGCGACCGCGGCGGCCTGGGCCAGGGTGGAGACGCTGAACGGCACGTGCGTCTTGCGCACCGCCTCGGCCACCGCGGGGTCCTCGGCCACCAGGTAACCGACCCGGAGCCCGGCCAGCCCCCATGCCTTGGAGAAGGTGCGCAGCACCGCCACGTTGGGCCGTCCCCGCACCAGCTCCAGCCCGTCGGGGACGTCGGGGTCGGTGACGAACTCGCGGTAGGCCTCGTCGAGGACGACGAGGGTGTCGGTGGGGACGGCGTCGAGGAAGGTGGTGAGCTCGGCCCGGCGGACCGCCGTCCCGGTGGGGTTGTTCGGGTTGCAGACGAAGACCACGCGCGTGCTGTCGTCGACGGCAGCGGCCAGCGCCTCGAGGTCGTGGGTGTCGGCGGGGCCACCCGGGCGGCCGGGCACCAGCGGCACCTGCACGGCCCGCGCCCCCGCCACCTGGGCCAGCAGCGGGTACATCTCGAAGGACCGCCAGGCGAACGCGATGCTCGTGCCCGGGTCGTTGAACGCCTGCGCCAACTGCTGGCAGAGCATCACCGCGCCGCAGCCGGTCACGACCTGGCCGGGGTCGACGCCGTAGCGCTCCGCGAGAGCGGCGGTGAGGACGACGGCGCCGTTGTCGGGGTACCGGTTGGTCTGCCCCGCCGCGGCCGCCAGGGCCTCGACGACGGCGGGCAGCGGCGGGAACGCCACCTCGTTGCTGGCCAGCTTCACCGCGCGCTCGACGCCGATCTCGCGGGCGAGGTCGGCGGGGTTGCGCCCCGGCCGGTAGGCGGGCAGCTGCTGCACCGCCGGTCGTGCGCTGACCACGTCCGGACCTCCTGACCGCGCCTCCGCGTCGCGCCGATGGGCGACCGCGCGCGGATCTAGGGTGGGCGCATGCGCGTTCTCGTCGCCGGTGGAGCCGGCTACATCGGCAGCGTAGTCACGGCCGCCCTCTTGGAGGGAGGCCACGAGGTGACCGTCCTCGACGACCTCTCCACCGGGCACGCCGACGCCGTCCCCTCGGAGGCCCGGCTGGTCGAGGCGTCGCTGCACGACTCCGCGCCGGTCCTGGCCGAGGTCCGCCCCGAGGCGGTGCTGCACTTCGCGGCCAAGAGCCTGGTCGGCGAGTCCCAGGTCGCCCCGGAGATCTACTGGGACACGAACGTGGCCGGGACGCTCGCGCTGCTGGAGGCCATGCGCGCGGCCGACTGCCGCCGGATCGTCTTCTCCTCCACCGCGGCCACCTACGGCGAGCCCGAGCAGGTGCCGATCCGCGAGGACGCCCCGACCCGGCCCACCAACACCTACGGCGCCACCAAGCTCGCCGTCGACGCGATGCTGACCTCCTACGCGGCCGCCCACGACTTCGCGGCGGTGAGCCTGCGCTACTTCAACGTGGCCGGCGCCGCGTACGGCCTCGGCGAGCGGCACACCACCGAGACCCACCTCATCCCGATCGCGCTGCAGGTGGTCGCCGGCACCCGCGAGCACCTGACCATCTACGGCGAGGACTACCCCACCCCCGACGGCACCTGCATCCGCGACTACATCCACGTCGAGGACCTCAGCGACGCCCACCTGCTCGCGCTGACCGCGCCGGCCCCGGGTGAGCACCGCATCTACAACCTGGGCAACGGCACCGGCTTCTCGGTGCAGCAGGTGATCGACGCCGTCCGCGAGGTCACCGGGCACCCGGTGCCCGTCGAGGTCGGTCAGCGGCGGGCCGGGGACCCCGCGCAGCTGGTCGCCTCCAGCGAGAAGATCCGCGGCGACCTGGGCTGGACGCCGAAGCACACCGACCTGGCCGGCATCGTCCGCGACGCCTGGGAGACCGCCCAGCAGCGGGCCTGACCCCAGCCTCACAGCGGTGTGCTGATGGGTGGACGGTTCGTGCCGACGCAGCGGCGAGATCGGCGGTCTCGCACGGTCACCGGCCTCGAAGCGTGCGAGAGCGCCGATCTCGCCAGTCGACCCACCCGCAACCGACCCGAGAACCGCTGTCAGGGGCCGATCGTCCCGGTCGCCACCTGGGCCGGGTCGACCTCGGGCTGCGGGGCGCGGCTGACCTCGATGCGCGCGATCCGCCGTCCGTCGAGCTCCAGCACGGTCAGCGTCCGCCCCTCCACCTCGACGGCGTCCCCGGCGACCGGCAACCGGCCGAGCTCGGCCAGCACGTAGCCGGCGACGGTCTCGTAGGGGCCCTCGGGCAGCTGCAGGCCGGTGGCCTCGCGGAAGTCGTCGAGGTTGAGCAGCCCGTCGACCTCCTGCGGGCCGTCCGGGCGCTCGTCCCCGCCGCCGGCGACGTCCTCGTCGTACTCGTCGTAGATCTCCCCGATGACCTCCTCGATGAGGTCCTCGAGGGTCACGATCCCGTCGGTGCCGCCGTACTCGTCGACGACGATCGCCAGGTGGTGGTTCTCCCGCCGCATCTCCGACAGGGCGGTGAGGACGCCGGCGGTGCCCGGCAGCCGCTTGACCTCGCGGACCAGGCCGCCGACGGTCGCGGCCCGGCCGGCCGGGTGGTTGGGCAGGAACAGGTCCCGGACGTGCACGAAGCCCAGGACGTCGTCCTCGTCGCGGCCGACGACCGGGTAGCGGGAGTGGCTGGAGTCGGAGACCTGCTTGGCCGCCCGGCTGGCGGTCATCGAGGCGTCGAGGAAGTCGACCTCCGTGCGCGGTGTCATGACCTCGCGGACCTCGCGGTCGCCGGCCCGGAAGACCTCGCCGATGAGCCGGCGCTCGTCGGAGCTCAGCGACTCGTGTGCCGTGACCAGGTCGCGCAGCTCCTCCTGGCTGATGGACTCACCACTGGCCTTCGGGTCCCCGCCCAGCAGCCGGACCAGCACGTTCGTCGACTTCGACAGCAGCCAGATGACCGGGCGGGACAGCGTGGCGATCGCGTTGAGCGGCGCGGCGACCAGCAGCGAGAAGCCCTCCGCCCGCTGCAGCGCCAGTCGCTTGGGGGTCAGCTCGCCGACGACCAGGGACAGGTAGCTGATCCCGATGGTGACCAGCACGAAGGCCAGCGTGCCGGCGAGGCCCTCGCGCATGCCGAGGTCGACCAGCCAGTCGGCGAACGGCTGGGAGAGCGTGCTGGCACCGAAGGCGGCGGAGAAGAAGCCGGCCAGCGTGACCCCGACCTGGACGGCGGCGAGGAAGCGGTTGGGGTCGCTGAGCAGGCGCTGCACGGCCTTGCCGCGCCGTCCCCCGTTCTCGGCCATCGCCCGCACCTGCGACTCGCGCAGGGACACGAGGGCGATCTCCGCCCCCGAGAAGGCGCCGCCGATCAGGACGAAGACGACGACCATCACGATGTTGAGCCAGACGTCGCTCACCGGCGGCGTGCTCCTGTCGAACGGGGCTGGAGGACGACGTCCATGCTGCCCGCTCGCCCAGGCCGGAGCACCATCCGGACGACGTCGGGCTGCGCACAGTGACCTCGGCCACAACCCACTGCCGATCACGCTGCGCATACGGCTACTCTTGCCAGAGTAACGATTCGTGATCTAGCACCTGGTGAGGACGGCCTCGTGCACCACATGCCGGCGGGTCCGCCGCTCTCTTCCCGCATCGCCGACGCGCTCGCCCGGTGGGGTCGCCACCTGCGGCTCCCGCGCCTGGTGCCCCTGCTGCTCGTGGTCGGCGCCGTCGCCGTCGTGACGGTCGGGGCGCCGATGGTGTCCGGCGCCGTCCAGAGCTTCACCGACCCGGTGTCGCTCGAGTCGGCCACGACCTCGGCCGGTCGGGCGACCGGCTCCGGCGGCTCGTGGTCCTCCGGCGGGTGGGCGAACTCCGGGGGCTCGTGGTCCTCGGACGGGTCGTCGTCCTCCGGCGGGTCGGCGGCCCCGGCTGCGCCGACCGACGTCGACGGCGACCCGGCAGCGCAGGCCCCCGGGCAGGCGCCGACCGCGTCGTCCGACAACCCCGGCGCCCCGGTCAGCCCGTCCGTCCCCGCGACCGGGACGGCCCCGCAGTCGTCGGCCGCCGCCCCGGACGTCGAGGAGCCCCGCCGCGAGGCCGGGGGGCCCGCCGCCGAGGTCGAGGCAGCGCCGACGCCGGCGCCCGCGGCCCAGGCCGCCGCACCGGCCGACCCCTCCGCGGAGGCCGCGGTGCTGGCCCTGGTGAACGAGGCCCGTGCCGCCGCCGGCTGCGGTGCCCTGACCGCCGACCCGGCTCTCGCCGCTGTGGCACGGGCGCACAGCGCGGACATGCGCGACCGCGACTACTTCTCGCACACCAGCCCGGAGGGCCTCTCCCCCTTCGACCGGGCGGAGCAGGCCGGCATCGGCTACTCGCGGGCGGAGAACATCGCCTACGGCCAGGCCGACGCCGCCGCGGTGATGGAGGCCTGGCTGGAGAGCCCCGGCCACCGGGCGAACATCCTCGACTGCGACCTGACGAAGCTCGGCGTGGGCGTGGCCGAGGGCCCCGGCGGCCCCTGGTGGACCCAGCTCTTCGGCGCCTGACCGATGCACGCCGCCCGGCCCACATCCGCTCCGTCGGGGTCTCAGGGTCGCGGAGGCCCCGGTGGAGAGGTGGTGGTCACCGCGCGAGGGCTGCCGCGACGCGCTGTACCAGTTCCTCCGGCCGGCGCAGGTCCTCGGCGGTCACGAAGACGACCCGCCAGCCGGCGGCCGTGAGCCGGTTGAGGCGCCGCCGGTCGCGGGCCAGCTCGCCAGGGGCACCGTGCCAGGCACCGTCGTACTCGACGGCCAGCCGCAGGTCCGGATAGGCGAGATCCACACGGGCGACGAACCCCTCCGCGTCGAAGACCCGGTACTGCGCCTCGGGTGCCGGCAGGCCGCCGCGACGCAGGAGGAGCCGCAACCGCGTCTCCTGCGGGGATTCGGCCAGCCCGTCGGCCAGGTCGACGACCTCCCGGGCCAGCTTGCTGCCGCGGCACGGGGGCAGGGCGACGACGGCGTCCCGGACGCCGTCGAGGCGGGTCACTCCGGCGTGTACGAGGCGGTCGAGGAGCACGACGGCGTCGTCCACCGAACCCCGGCGGATGAGGTGTCCACGGCGGTGCGCACGCGGCTCGTGCGCGGCAGATCCCGGCGCTCGTGGACCACGTCGCCGTCCAGGGACGCAGTCCGCACGAGCACCCCGGGAGCCGGCCGCGATCGCAGCCCCGGAGGCACGACCACCTCGACCGGCTCCACGGGACCGGCGCAGGCCTCACCACCCCAGTTCGCCGCCGCCGTGCGCCCACCGAACGCCGCCCCGGGTGGAGCGACCGCCCAGACGCCCAGGGGGGCGAGCCGGTGGCTGTCCGCGAGGGCGGCGTCGGCGTACACGTCGCGGCGCAGACGCCGCCAGGCCGAGCTGCGGAGCTGGTCCTCCGTGAGCAGGCCGTGGCGGACGGCCCAGGTGCCGCGGAAGACGCGACCGCGCAGGGTCTCGGGGCGATGTGGCGGTACGGGCACCGGGCAGGGTGCCGGTTCCTGGGCCACTCCGCGGGCGCCGTCCACAGGCCGCGATCACCACCGCGCCACCGGGCCCTCCGCGCGCGCGAGACCCCGGTGCAGCGGCTCCCGTCGCCCGACCCCCTCCCAACACGCGGCGGCCCCCCACCGTGAGGTGGGGGGCCGCCGTCGAGGCCCCCTGCAGGGCCCCGCCGCGAGCCTGCGAGCGGTGGGGGGCAGGGGGTCCTTTCTCAGGCCATGGCCTTCTGCAGGTTGCTGTCGATGGCCGCCAGGAAGTCCTGGGTGTTCAGCCACGGCTGGTCCTTGGAGACCAGCAGCGCGAGGTCCTTGGTCATCTGGCCGCTCTCGACGGTCTCGATGCAGACCCGCTCGAGGGTCTCGGCGAACCGGGTCACCTCGGGGGTGCCGTCCAGCTTGCCGCGGTGGGCCAGGCCCCGGGTCCAGGCGAAGATCGACGCGATCGGGTTCGTCGAGGTCTCCTTGCCCTGCTGGTGCTGGCGGAAGTGCCGGGTGACGGTGCCGTGCGCGGCCTCGGCCTCGACGGTGCGGCCGTCGGGGCTCATCAGCACCGAGGTCATCAGGCCCAGCGAGCCGAAGCCCTGCGCCACGGTGTCGGACTGCACGTCCCCGTCGTAGTTCTTGCAGGCCCAGACGTAGCCGCCCTCCCACTTCAGGGACGCGGCGACCATGTCGTCGATCAGCCGGTGCTCGTAGGTGATGCCGGCCTGGTCGAACTGGTCCTTGAACTCGGCCTCGAAGACCTCGGCGAACAGGTCCTTGAACCGGCCGTCGTAGGCCTTGAGGATCGTGTTCTTGGTCGACAGGTAGACCGGGTAGCCGCGCTGCAGGCCGTAGTTCATCGAGGCCCGGGCGAAGTCGCGGATCGACTCGTCGAGGTTGTACATCGCCAGCGCGACACCGGCGCCCGGCGACTGGAACACCTCGTGCTGGATCGGCTCGCCGCCGTCCTTCGGCTGGAACGTGATCGTCAGCGTGCCCTCGCCGGGGAAGCGGAAGTCGGTGGCGCGGTACTGGTCCCCGAACGCGTGACGGCCGACGACGATCGGCTTGGTCCAGCCCGGCACCAGCCGCGGCACGTTGGACATGATGATCGGCTCGCGGAAGATGACGCCGCCGAGGATGTTGCGGATCGTCCCGTTCGGGGACCGCCACATCCTCTTGAGGCCGAACTCCTCGACGCGCGCCTCGTCCGGCGTGATCGTCGCGCACTTGACGCCGACGCCGTGGCGCTTGATGGCCTCGGCCGCGTCGATCGTGATCTGGTCGTCGGTCTGGTCGCGCTTCTCGATGCCCAGGTCGTAGTACTCGAGGTTGACGTCGAGGTACGGGAGGATCAGCTGGTCCTTGATGAACTGCCAGATGATCCGGGTCATCTCGTCACCGTCGAGCTCGACGACGGTGCCCTCGACCTTGATCTTCGCCACGTGCGGGTCCCTCTCTACATGCTCCGAGCCGGTCCGGCTCAGAGGTCGGCTACGTCGGCCTGCTTGGCGCGCACGGCCTCGGCCGCCTCGCGCAGTCCGGCCAGTTCGCTCTCGGTCAGGTCGCCCTCGACCACCCGGCGCACGCCATCGCGCCCGATCTCGGCCTCGACCCCGAGGTAGACCCCGGAGATGCCGTACTCGCCGTCCACCCAGGCGCACACCGGCATGACCGCACCCGAGTCCTCCATGACCGCGCGCGCCATGCGGGCGGCGGCCGCGGACGGCGCGTAGTAGGCCGAACCGGTCTTGAGCAGCGCCACGACCTCGGCCCCGCCGTTGCGCGTCCGGTCCACCAGGTGCTCGATCCGGTCGGCGGGCAGGACCTCGGCCAGCGGCTTGCCGTCGACCGTGCAGCGCGAGGGCACCGGCACCATCGTGTCGCCGTGCGAGCCGAGGGTCAGGGTGCGCACCGAGGCGACCGGCACGCCGAGCTCCTCGGCGACGTTGTTGGAGAACCGGGCGGTGTCGAGCATGCCGGCCTGCCCCATCACCCGGTTCTTCGGGAACTGGGTGGCCAGCTGGGCCAGCGCGGTCATCTCGTCCAGCGGGTTGGAGACCACGATGACCACCGCGTCCGGCGAGGTCTGCGCGACGTTCTCGGCGACCGACCGGACGATCTTCGCGTTGGTCTCGATCAGGTCCATCCGGCTCATGCCGGGCTTGCGGGGCAGGCCCGCGGTGATGACGACGACGTCCGACCCCTCGGTGCCCTCGTACGAGCCGCCGCCGACGCCGACGACCTTCGTCTCGAAGCCCTCGATCGGCCGGGACTGGTTCATGTCGAGGGCCAGGCCCTCGGGCTTGCCCTCGACGATGTCGGTGAGCACGACGGTCTCGAAGATGTCGTACTCCGCGAGTCGGAGGGCGGTGGTCGAGCCGTAGAACCCGGCACCGACGACGGTCACCTTGCCGTTCCTGGGCTGCTCTGCCATGGCGGCCAACCTATCGTTGAGGACGCCGGACCGCCCGATCAGGTGATCTGCCACCTCACTCCCCAGGGATGGCCAGCGCGAAGACGGTCAGGGTCACCCCGACGCCGGCCAGCAGGACGACGTCCACCGGCCGGCTACGGACGGCGAGGAAGCCCACCCGGCGCAGCGGCAGGAGCAGCCGCAGCAGCCCGCCGCCGACCAGGGCGAGCCCGACGACGACCAGTCCGCGCCGCCAGTGCTCGAACGTCACCATGAGCAGGCCGGTGCCCACCGCGAGCAGCACCACCAGGAGCGGCAGCTGCCGCAGCAGGCCGGCCAGGAAGGGCCGGCGGGTGTAGAGCGGCGGGCGCGACATCAGGCGGAGAGGACGTCCGCGGCGGCGGCCTGCTCGGCGGCCAGGACGACGTTCTGCAGCAGCATCGCCCGGGTCATCGGCCCCACCCCGCCCGGGTTCGGGGCGACGAAGCCGGCGACGTCCACCACGTCGAGCGCGACGTCGCCGGCGATCTTCCCGTCGACCCGGCTGACGCCGACGTCGAGGACCGCGGCGCCGGGCTTGACGACGTCCTTCGTGACCAGGCCGGGGACGCCGGCGGCGGCGACCACGATGTCCGCGCCGCGCAGGTGCGCGGCGAGGTCGCGGGTGCCGGTGTGGCAGAGGGTCACCGTGGCGTTCTCGCTGCGGCGGGTGAGCAGCAGCCCCAGCGGCCGGCCGACTGTGATGCCCCGGCCGACGACGACGACCTCCGCGCCCGCGATGGGGACGTCGTACCGGCGCAGCAGCTCGACGATGCCGACCGGTGTGCACGGCAGCGGGCCGGGGACGTTGAGGACCAGCCGGCCCAGGTTGACCGGGTGCAGGCCGTCGGCGTCCTTGGCCGGGTCCATCGCCTCGAGGACGGCGCTCTCCTCGATGCCCTTCGGCAGCGGCAGCTGGACGATGTAGCCGGTGCAGGCCGGGTCGGCGTTGAGCTCCTCGACGACCTCGAGGACGTCGGCCTGCGTCGCCGTCGCCGGCAGCTCCCGCTGGATGCTCGCGATGCCGACCTGCGCGCAGTCGGAGTGCTTGGCGTTGACGTACCAGCGGCTGCCCGGGTCGTCGCCGACCAGCAGCGTGCCCAGGCCCGGGCGGTGGTCGGCGGCGGTCAGGGCGGCCACCCGCTCGGTCAGCTCCACCCGGATGGCTGCTGCGGTGGCCTTGCCGTCGAGCGTCGTCGCCTGCACGGCCGACAGTCTGCCGGAGAGGGCTCCGGGAGCCGCCACCCCGTCCTACTCTCGCTGGTGCGGGCGCCTCCCCGCCCGCGAGTGCGCGAGGAGTGCAGATGAGCGAGCGCGAGAAGACGCCGGCCGCCGGAGCGCGGGGCACCGACGACTGGCGCGAACAGACCATCCCGGGCATCCAGCCGGTGCGCACCGACGGCGGGCCCGGCTACGCCACCACTCCGCCCCCGCCGCCGGTCGGGTACGCGCCGCGCACCGTCCCGGGGTACTCGACCGAGCCGGTGCGCGTGCGGCGCCCGGACAGCCTGGCGAGCTTGCTGCTGCTCCTGGCCGGCATGTCGGCCGGTGTGAGCCTGCTGCTGCGGTGGCTGCCCGGCAGCGACCTCACCGGCTGGGACCTGGTCCGCAGCGGGTTCGACGATCTCGCCGAGGGCGGCACTGCCGAGCTGGTGGGCAACGGGTTCTGGCAGCCGATGGCCGTCGTCCTGGGCGGCGCCGCGCTGTTCCTGCTGGGCCTGCTCGTCGTCCTGCCCGCCCGGTCGCACCGCTTCCTCGGTGTGCTGGCGCTGCTGGTGAGCCTGGTGGCCGGGGCGGGGGTGCTCGTGCCGCTGGCCGACGTCGGCTGGGACCCCGACACCATCGACACGGGGTTCTGGTTCGCCGTCGCCGTCCCGGTGCTGGGCCTGCTCGGCGCCCTCAAGGCCCTCTTCACCAGCCCCCGCTGGAGGTAGCAGGAACGGGTCAGGGCAACGGTGTGCGCCGCGGCGCGGTCCCACCGCGGCGCACACCGTTCGGCCGGGGCGTCCGGTCAGTCCCCCACGAGGGCGCCGTGGGCGCGGGCGACCTGGACGGCCTGCACCAGGTCGAGCCGGACGCCGGTCAGCTCGAACGCCCGCCAGTCGATCGCGTCGGTCGAGGCGCCGCGCAGGTCGGCCCCGCGCAGCTTCGCCCCCTGCAGCCGTGCTCGGTCGAGGTCGGTGCCGGTGAGGTCGCTGTCGCGCAGGTCGGCGTCGGTGAGGTCGGCCTCCCGGAACCGCTGACCGGCCAGCACGAGCCCGGAGAGGTCGGCGCCGCGCAGCGACGTCCAGCTCCAGTCGCTGTCGGTCGTGGTCATGGGCCGCAGCTGCGCGCCGGGGAACTGCGAGCCGGTCAGCTTGCAGCCGTCCCAGGTGACGTCGAACAGCCGCGCACGGTCGAGGCGGCAGGAGAGGAACGCCGTCCCCCTGTGCCTGGCCCCGCCCATCCGCACGCCGGTGAGCACGCACGAGTCGAAGACGCACCGCCGGGTGACCAGCTCCTCCAGCCCGGCGTCCTCGAACCGGCAGCGGCTGAAGGTGACGCCGTCGAGCTCGGCGCCCCACCAGTCCACGCGCGCGAAGTCCGCACCCTCGACGACGGCGCCGGCCTCGGGCGGGCCCACGTGCGGCCGCGGCGAGGGCCTCAATGGGCGAAGTGCCGGGTGCCGGTGAGGTAGAGCGGGATGCCCGCGGCGCCCGCGGCCGCGACGACCTCCTCGTCGCGCACCGACCCGCCGGGCTGCACGACCGCCCGCACCCCGGCGTCGAGCAGCACCTGCAGGCCGTCGGCGAAGGGGAAGAACGCGTCGGAGGCGGCGACCGAGCCGGCGGCCCGCTCCCCCGCCCGGGCGACGGCCAGCCGCGCGGAGTCGACCCGGTTCACCTGGCCCATGCCGACGCCGACGGTGGCCTTGTCGTGGGCCAGCAGGATGGCGTTGCTCTTCACCGCGCGGACCGAGCGCCAGGCGAACACCAGGTCGTCGAGGCCGGCGGCGTCCAGCGGCTCCCCGGTGGCCAGCGTCCAGGTGGTGGGGTCGTCGCCGGGTGCGTCGATGCGGTCGGCGCTCTGCACCAGCAGCCCGCCGCCGACCGGGCGCAGCTCGGTGGCCGGGCGGTCGGCCGCGGCCAGCCGCAGCAGCCGGATGTTCTTCTTCGCGGTGAGCACCTGCAAGCCGTCCTCGGTGAACGACGGCGCGACGACGACCTCGGTGAACACCTCGGCGACCTGCTCGGCCATGGTGAGGTCCACCTCGCGGTTCGCCGCGATCACCCCGCCGAAGGCCGACACCGGGTCGCAGGCGTGGGCCTTGCGGTGCGCGGCGGCGATGTCGGTGCCGACCGCGATGCCGCACGGGTTGGCGTGCTTGATGATCGCCACGCAGGGGTCGGCGTGGTCGTGGGCGGCCCGCCAGGCGGCGTCGGTGTCGACGTAGTTGTTGTAGGACATCTGCTTGCCGTGCAGCTGCTCGGCCTGCGCCAGGCCGGGCCGGCCGCTGCGGTAGAGCGCGGCCTGCTGGTGCGGGTTCTCGCCGTAGCGCAGCACGTCGGCGCGGTCCCAGCTGGCGCCGACCCAGGCTGGGAAGCCCGAGTCGTCGTCCGGGGCGACCACGTTGCCCAGCCACGAGGCGACGGCGATGTCGTACGTGGCGGTGTGCCGGAACGCGGCGACGGCGAGCCGCTGCCGCTCGGCGAGGGTGAAGCCCCCGGCGGCAACCGCGGCCAGCACGTCGCCGTAGCGGGCCGGGTCGACGACGACGGCGACCGACGGGTGGTTCTTCGCCGACGCGCGCACCATGGCCGGGCCGCCGATGTCGATCTGCTCCACGCACTCGTCCGGGGCGGCGCCCGAGGCCACCGTCTCGGTGAACGGGTAGAGGTTGACCACGACGAGGTCGAACGGCGCGATGCCGAGGTCCTCGAGCTGCGCGACGTGCTCGGGCTTGCGCCGGTCGGCGAGGATGCCGGCGTGCACCGCGGGGTGCAGCGTCTTCACCCGCCCGTCGAGGCACTCGGGGAAGCCGGTGACCTCCTCGACCGGGGTGACCGGCACCCCGGCGTCCGCGATGCGGCGCGCGGTCGCGCCGGTGCTCACCAGCTCGACGCCGGCGTCGGCCAGTCCGCGGGCCAACTCCTCCACGCCGGTCTTGTCGTAGACGCCGAGCAGGGCGCGGCGGATCGGGGTGCGGTCGCTCATCAGGGGCTCTTCCTCGTCGTGCCGGAGGTGACGAGCTCCGCCACCGTCTCCACCAGGAGCTCGCGCTCCACGTCCTTGATCCGTTCGTGCAGGCGCGCCTCGTCGTCCCCCGGGAGGACCGGCACCGCCCGCTGGGCGATCACCGGGCCGGTGTCGACGCCGGCGTCCACCCAGTGCACCGTGCTGCCGGTGACCTCGGCCCCTGCGGCCAGCGCGTCGCGGACGGCGTGCGCGCCGGGGAAGGCCGGCAGCAGCGCGGGGTGGGTGTTGAGCAGCCGGCCGCCGAAGGCGTCGAGCACGGCGGGGCCGACGAGCTTCATGAACCCGGCCGAGACCACCAGGTCGGGCCGGTGGGTGCCGATCGCGACGGCCAGCGCGCGGTCCCACGCGGCGCGGTCGGGGTGGTCGTGCAGCGCGCAGGTGAAGGTGGGGATGCCGCGGCGCCGGGCGTGCTCGAGCCCAGGGGCGGCGCGGTCGCTGCCGACGGCGACCACGGTGGCGGGGTAGGCCGGGTCCTCGGCGGCGCGCAGCAGCGCCTCGCACAGCGACCCCGTCCCCGACAGCAGGACGACGACCCGCGCCCGCGGGGACTGCTCGGGGGCGGGCACGGCAGCGACCCTATAAGGACCCCGTCCTCCCCACCCCTCGCAGGCTCGGGGCGGGCCCCGGGACGGAGCCGGCGGCGGGGCCCTGCACGGGGCCGGGGACTCCCTCAGCCCAGGGAACGCCAGCGGCTGACCGCGCCTGCGACCGCCGCGGCCACCCCCGCCTGCAGCGCGACCGCCAGGCCGGTCGCCACCGGTGGCGCCCCGACGTCGGCCAGCACGCCGTCGCCGAGCGAGCCGCCGGCCGCCCAGGCGAGCAGGCCGCAGGCGACGCCGAGCAGCGCCCCGGCCAGCACCCCCCACAGCGCGGCCACGACCGAGCCGCCGTCGGCGTCGCCCAGCCGGCGGCCGAGCGTCGTGCCGGTGACCAGGCCGGCGAGGGCGGGCACGACCTGCGAGGCGAAGGCCAGCAGCGGCACGGCCTGGGTGTCGGGCAGCGCGGCCAGCAGCGGCAGCGCCGGGACCCCGCCGAGCGTCACGCCGTGCACGGAGACGAGGGTGTCGGTGCCGACGGCGAAGCCCGGCCCCGCGGCCACACCGATCGCGGCGACCGCGGCGTTGGGCAGCAGCAGGACACCCAGCGCGAGCAGCCCGACCGCCCCCGCGGCGGACCCGCCGAGGGAACCGGCCAGCGCCGCGTAGCCGGCGGTGTCGGCGGCCAGGGCCACGGCCACGACCAGCAGGCCGAGGGCCCCCGAGGTCAGCAGCCCGGCGGCGACCGCGCGCAGCAGCGGCCGCACGGGCCCGGGGAGGTGGTCGTCGAGCAGGTCGTCGAGCAGGCCGGAGTCGCGCGCCGCTCCCCAGCCGACGGCCAGGACGGCGAGGACGGCGCTGCCGACCACCGACCGCAGCAGGTCGACCTCCGCACCGGGGGCGTCGACGAGCAGCCCGACCAGCAACGAGAACAGCGTGTGCGTGGCGACCGCGGCGGCCAGGACGGCGGCGAGCGGCCGCCCGCCGGAGAGGTCGCAGGCGCGGACGACGCCACGGCCGGCGTTGGACAGGCCCCAGGCGACGACGCCGGTGAGCAGCAGCGGCGCCAGCACCAGCGGACCGGACGCCAGCGTCAGGCCACCGCCCTGCGCGAGCAGCCAGAGCTGCCCGGCGAGGCGGGCCGAGTCGGCCACGGGCAGGCCGCCGGCCGGGTCGAGCGTCTGCACCACGACCGACGCGAGGCCCACGCCGAGCAGCCCCAGCAGGGTGACGGCGGCGGTCGCCACGGCGGCGAGGACGGGGGCGTGCCGCGACGGGCGGGCGCCCGGGTCCCGCTGCCCGGGCAGGTTCAGTCGGGCGAGCAGGGAGACCACGTCCCCACTGTCCCAAGGCCGGGCCGGGATCGCCGGACCCCGCGCCCGGCGATCCGGGACGAAGTGAGGAGCGCTACGCGGTCGGGTCGGTCCCGGCGCCGGAAGCGGTGGAACCGCCGGGCCGGCGGGTGTCGCGGTCGCCCTCGGACGGCGGCGGAGCGAACTGCTCCGAGGCCGGCGGCTGGTGCTGCCCGTACGCGGGGGGCTGCCACGGCTGGGCGGACTGCGGAGGGGACGGCCAGGGGGTGCCGCCGGCGGACGCAGCCGGCTGGGTGCGCAGCTGACGCAGCAGCGTGAGGACGGCGACGGTGAGGGCCGCGGCCGCGGCGAGGACGGTCAGCAGCGCGAAGACGCTGAAGCCGCCCTCGAAGGTGGTCAGCCACTCGACGAGGGTCAGCAGGCACGCCAGACCGGTCAGGCCCACGGTGACGAAGCCGCGCGGGAACGGCGGGTCCAGTTCCACGACGGCGGGCAGCAGCGCCCACGCCGCGGCGACGACCAGGAGCACGGCGGCGGTCGTGACCAGCCCGAAGTCGAAGCCGTTGATCGACTCGGCGAAGCCGAACCCGAAGTCGAAGCTGAACCACGGGAGGGCGGCGAACAGCAGGAACGCCGCGGCGCAGACGGCGACCAGGAGGTCGCCGCGGTCCGGCCGCCTGCGATCGGTGCCGACCTGCGGGCCGCGACCGACCGGCTGGTGGCCGTACTGCGGCTGCCCGTGGCCCGGCGGGGCCCACGGCTGCTGTCCGTACGCCGGCTGCCCGTGGTACTGCGGGTACGGCGGGCCGTAGCCGGGCTGGCCGTAGCCCGGCTGACCGTACGGCGACGGCTGACCGTACGGGGCCGCTCCGGAGGGCTGCCCGTACTGCGGGTAGCCGTACTGCGGGTAGCCGTACTGCGGGTAGCCGTAGGGCGGCTGCGGGTACTGCGCCCCGTGGGACGGCTGACCGGAGCCCGGCCGGGGCTGCCCCGCCGGCTGACCGCCGTCCGGACGACGCCCGTCCCCGCCCTCGCCCGGCGGCTCCGCGTACCCGCCCGGCGGCTGCGGCGGCTGACTGGTCATCGCGGGGCGCTCCTCGGTCGTGACGGGGGACTGCGCGGATCGTGGACACCGCCCGCAGGGCGTGCCACCGCGGCGTGCCCATCATCCTCCGTGCGGACGCCGGCCCGCGCCGCACACGCTGCTGCCCGGCGGCCCCGTGCGGGGCCACCGGGCAGCGGGTGACGTGCTGGAACGGCCACCCTCCAGGGCGAGGGAAGGGTGGTCCTCCGTCAGGCGCCGACGACCTCCCGCATCAGGCGGGCCGTCTCCGACGGGGTCTTGCCCACGCGGACGCCGGCGGCCTCGAGGGCCTCCTGCTTCGCCTGCGCGGTGCCGGCCGAGCCGGAGACGATGGCCCCGGCGTGACCCATCGTCTTGCCCTCGGGTGCCGTGAAGCCGGCGACGTAGCCGACCACCGGCTTGGTGACGTTGGCCTTGATGAAGTCCGCGGCCCGCTCCTCGGCGTCGCCACCGATCTCACCGATCATGACGATGGCCTCGGTCTCCGGGTCGTCCTGGAAGGCCTGCAGGCAGTCGATGTGGGTGGTGCCGATGACCGGGTCGCCACCGATGCCGACGCAGGTGGAGAAGCCGATGTCCCGGAGCTCGTACATCATCTGGTAGGTCAGCGTGCCGGACTTGCTGACCAGCCCGATCCTGCCCTGCTTGGTGATGTTGGCCGGGATGATGCCGGCGTTGGAGCGCCCGGGGCTGATCAGGCCGGGGCAGTTGGGGCCGACGATGCGCGTCGAGCCACCCTGGGCGTGCGCCCAGAAGTAGGTCGAGTCGTGCACCGGGATGCCCTCGGTGATGACGACGGCGAGCCCGATCTGGGCGTCGACGGCCTCGATGACGGCGTTCTTCGCGCCGGCCGGCGGGACGAAGATGACGCTGACGTCGGCGCCGGTCTCCTTCATCGCCTCGGCCACGTTGCCGAACACCGGGACGCTGGCGCCCTCGAAGTCGACGCTCTGGCCGGCCTTCTTCGGGTTCACGCCGCCGACGATCGCCGTCCCCGAGGCGAGCATGCGCTGGGTGTGCTTGCGCCCCTCGGAGCCGGTCATGCCCTGGACGATGACCTTGCTGTTCTCGTTGAGGAAGATCGACATCTGTCTGGAGTCCTGTCTGAGTAAGGACCTCCCTGCCTCCCACCGCTCGCACGCTCGCGGCGGGGCCCTGCAGGCAGGCCGTGGTCTTAGGCGGCGGCGAGCTCGGCGGCCCGGCGGGCGGCGCCGTCCATCGTGTCCACCAGGGTCACCAGCGGGTGGTTGGCCTCGGCGAGGATCCGCCGGCCCTCCTCCACGTTGTTGCCGTCGAGCCGGACGACCAGCGGCTTGGTCGCCTCGTCGCCGAGCAGCTGCAGCGCGTGCACGATGCCGTTGGCGACCGCGTCACAGGCGGTGATCCCGCCGAAGACGTTGACGAAGACGCTCTTCACGGCGGGGTCGGACAGGATGATGTGCAGCCCGTTGGCCATGACCTCGGCCGAGGCACCACCACCGATGTCGAGGAAGTTGGCCGGCTTGACGCCGCCGAACTCCTCACCGGCGTAGGCCACGACGTCCAGCGTGCTCATGACCAGCCCGGCGCCGTTGCCGATGATGCCGACCTGGCCCTCGAGCTTGACGTAGTTGAGGTCCTTCTCCTTGGCCGCCGCCTCCAGCGGGTCGGCCGAGGCGGAGTCCTCGAGCTCCTCGTGCTGCGGGTGCCGGAAGCGGGCGTTCTCGTCGAGGGTCACCTTCGCGTCGAGCGCGAGCACGGTGCCGTCGGGCGCCTTGGCCAACGGGTTGACCTCGACCAGGGTGGCGTCCTCCTGGGCGAAGACCTCCCACAGCTGGACGGCGATGGCGATCACCTGGTCGCGCACCGCGGCGGGGAAGCCGGCGGCGTCGACGATCTCGGTGGCCTTGGCGGTGTCGACGCCGGTCGTGGCGTCGACGGGGATGCGGGCCAGGGCCTCGGGGCGCTCGACCGCGAGCTGCTCGATCTCCATGCCGCCCTCGACGCTGGCCATCGCCAGGAAGGTGCGGTTGGCACGGTCGAGCAGGTAGGAGAAGTAGTACTCCTCGGCGATGTCACTGGCCTGGGCGACCATCACGCGGTGGGTGATGTGGCCCTTGATGTCCAGGCCGAGGATGTCCTGGGCGCGCGCCCGGGCGCCCTCGGCATCGTCGGCGAGCTTGACGCCGCCGGCCTTGCCACGGCCACCGGTCTTCACCTGCGCCTTGACGACGACGGGAGCGGCGATCTCCCGCGCGATCGCCTCGGCCTGCTCGGGGGTCTCGGCGACGCCGCCGGGCAGCACGGGGACACCGTGCGAGGCCAACAGGTCACGGGCCTGGTACTCGAAGAGATCCACGAACAGGCACCGTATCCCCCGCGGAACGGCGGGTGCGCACCGGCGTTGGAGGGGTGGGCGGCATCACAGGACGCCCGCACCGGCACCGCCCCGGCGCCGGGGAGCCGCGACCGTGCGGCGATCCGCCACCGTCCTCACGACCGCCCTGCTCACGGCGGGGGTGACCACGACGCTCGTTCCCGAGACGGCCGCCGGGGTGCAGGACATGGCGCTCCCCGTCACCCGCTGATCCACCTGCGCAGCCACCCGGCGATCTCCTCCGGCGGGCCGCCGGGCGGGAAGACCCGGACCGGGCCGGGCAGCCCGGCGTCGGTCCCGCACGCGAAGACGACGACGTCCTCGGCGCCGCGCTCTGCGAGCAGGGCGGTCAGCCGAGCGACCAGCGCCGCCGCGCCGGCGGGGAGCGCCGCCAGGCCGACGGCGTCGGCGTCCTCCTGGACGACGGTGTCGGCGAGCGCGTCCGGGGAGGGCCGGCCGGCGTGGACGACCTCCATGCCGGCGTCACGCAGCCCGCGGGCCACGGTTGCGGTCGCGCGGTCCTCGCCGTCGCCCTCCGGGCCGGCCACGACGACGCGGATGCGCTCCCCGCCGGGCGTGGTCACCGGCCGGTGCTGCGGCGCAGCCGCCAGGCCAGCACCGTGAGGACGACGTAGCCGACGCCGGTGAGCAGCAGTCCGGCGCCGGGCAGCGTCCACTCCAGCTCGTCGGAAACCGCGGCGTCGCGCAGGCCGGTGAGTCCGGCGGCCAGGACGGCGACGGCGATGGCGAGCAGGGCGCCGACCGTGGCGAGCCGGGGCCGCAGTGACGGGGCCAGCACCGAGCACAGGACGACGGCGCCGGCCAGCAGCAGGCCACCCAGCAGTGCCAGGCCGGGCCGCTCGAGGAGCCCCTGCGGGCCGTCCTGCTCGACGACCACCTGCAGGCCGGTCGTCGGGTCGGTGACGATCCGGTCGGGGACGTCGGCGGCGGGCAGCACCAGGCAGAGCACCGCGCCCACCCCCAGCAGCGCCGCGGCCCCGGCGAGCGCCGGCCGGGCCGGGTCGAGCGTGCCGGCGTCGTCCATGACGGTGCGCCCCCAGGCGGCCATGGCGACGGCGCCGGCCAGGACGGTGAGCCCGAGGGCGACGACGCCGAGCACCCAGCCGGGCCCGGCCTCGACGGAGCTGGTGAGCACCCGCTGCCCGGCGATCACCTCGATGCCGGGCCGGACGGTGGAGGTGCTGGCCCGGTAGAGCTCGATCAGCAGCAGCCCGAGGGACAGCGTGCCGCCGACCGCAGCGTAGGCGAGGCCGAAACGGGGCACCCGGCCGGCCGCGAGTCCCCCGCCGACCGCGCCGGCGGTCAGCGGGCCCAGCAGGCCGGCGAGCACGCTCCCCGCTCCGGCGGACTGCGAGACCTCCGTGCCGCCGACCACGAGGTAGGTGGGGAAGAGGCCGACCGCACCGGCCACCCCGGCGAGGACGAGCAGCAGCCCGGCCAGGCGCGCGGCGAGCGGGGTGTCGCCGACCACGAGCCCGTCGGCCGGCACCGCGGGAGCCGGCTCGGACGGGCGGCGGGCGCCGTCGCGTCGGGCCGACGGACGCGCCGTCCCTCCTCCTGGCCTGGTCGCACGATCGTGGGTGGAGCCGTCGCCGGCGACCACGGTTCCCCCTTCGTCTCGGTCACGAACCGGCCTCGGCCCGTGGCGTCGGTGTGACGACCACCACACGGCAGCTTTACCGTCAGGTGAACCGGGCATAACAGGCAGGCCTCCAACCCCGGGGGACCAGCCTGGTCAGCGGTTCGCACCGGGAGGAACGATGCACCCACTCAGCGACCCGGAGTCCGATCCAGCGTCGCACACCGGCGCGGTGGGGCCGGGAGCGCCACGGCACCCCGTGCGCTCGCTGATGACGCGTGCCGCGCTGACCGGGGGCATCACCGAACTGGCCCTCGTCGGGGCTCACATGCTGATGTACCCGTTGGGCACCCGGGCCGAGCAGCTGCGGCCCGATCCCCGGTGCCGTCCCGGTGAGCAGCCGCCCGCGGTGCGCGCCCTGTTCGCCGGCGACCCGCTGGCCGCACGCGTCCCCGTCGTCCTCGTGCACGGTCTCATCGACAACCACTCGATCTTCGCGGTGATGCGGCGCAGCCTGCGCCGCCGTGGGTTCACCTCCGTCTGCTCGTGGAACTACAGCCCGCTGCTGTCCGACGTGGCGCGCGGCGCCGCGGACCTCGGCCGGCACCTGGACCGCATCTGCGAGCGGACCGGGTACGAGCGGGTGCACGTCGTGGGGCACAGCCTGGGCGGCCTGCTCGCCCGCTACCACGTGCAGCGCCAGGGCGGTGACCGGCACGTCGAGTCCCTCGTGACCCTCGGATCGCCGCACCAGGGGTCGGTCCTCGCGCACCTGCTGCCCACCCCGCTGGTGCGCCAGCTGCGGCCGGGTTCCCCCGTGCTGCAGGAGCTGGCCCAGCCCGCCCCGGGCGTTCGCACGCCGGTGACCGCGATCTACAGCGACCTGGACCAGGTCGTCGTCCCGACCAGCGCCGGGCGGTGCGACCACCCCGACCTGCAGGCCCGCAACGTGCTGGTCCGCGGGGTCGGCCACATGTCGCTGCCCTTCCACCGCAGCGTGCTCGACGAGGTGGCCAGGACCCTCGCCGGCCACCGGCGGCCGCACGTGGACGTCCCGTCGTCGGCCGCCGTCGCCTGAAGAAGGACCCTCCTGCCCCCCACCACTCGCAGGCGCGCGGCGGGGCCCTGCAGGAGGGCCGCCCCACGCGTCCCACCTGCCCCACCCGTCCGGTGCCACGGGCGGTGGTGTGCCGCTCCGCCGCCACTCCCGTCCCAGGAGCCCCACGCGGAGCAGACGAGTCGACCGCTCCGTGTCGCTGACGATCGCCGGCCTGACTGATCGTTACGGTCCGATCACGGCGCCGGTACCCACCGGCGGACGTCGTCGCTCCCCCCGACGGGCCGCCCTCGCGGAACCCGCCCGGGAACCGCTCCCGAAGAAGGTGCCCCGTGACCCGCTCGACCGGCCCCGCGCTGCTGGAGCGATCGCGCACCGACCGGAGGCCCGACGTCGATGCCGTCGCCGTCCTCGCCGCCCTCCCCACCGACGAGGCCCCGGCCGCCGAGACCCCGGCCACGCAGACCCCTGACCCCGAGGCCGCCCACGAGGAGTCCCCCCGCCACCCGCGCCGCCTGCCCCGCCCGCCGGGCCGGCGCGGTCCGGTGTGGCTCGCCGCGCTCGTCGCCGGCGCCGTCGTGGCCGCCGTGCCCAGCACGCTGGACACCGACTCCGCCGGGCTGTCGGGCAGCGCGGCCGACTACGGCCTGGGCGTCACCTCCGAGATCGGGTTCAGCGGCGACATGGAGGACGCCGGCGTCCGCCGCGGCATCACCGAGGCCGAGGCGCAGGCCCGGCTCGGTGAGCTGGCCGCGTCCCGCGCCGCCCGCGAGCCGAAGACCGTGCTGCCCACGCAGGGCCGGCTCACCACCTGCTTCTGCATGCGCTGGGGCACCATGCACTACGGCCTCGACCTGGCCGGGCCGCTGGGCACGCCGATCCACTCGGCCACCGACGGCGTCGTCATCCGCGCCGGCCGCGCCTCCGGGTACGGCAACGCCGTCTACATCCAGGACGAGGACGGCAACGTGCACGTCTACGGCCACATGCGCTACTACGACGTCGAGGCCGGCGACCTCGTGCACGCCGGCGACCAGATCGCGAAGATCGGCAACGAGGGCCAGTCCACCGGTCCACACCTGCACTACCAGATCCACCGCGGTGGCATGAGCGGGCGCCCGATCGACCCCCAGGAGTTCCTCGCCGAGCGCGGCGTCGTCATCTGATCCGTCGTCCTCCGGCGGCACCTGCTGCCGGAGCCGCTGCGCCGGCGAGTACGCACCGGACGGGCGTCACGTCTCCTCGACCGTCACCCCCTTCCGGTAGACAGCGGACCGTTGCCGCGACCGCGCCGGAGACGGCCCGCGGCGACGCCGCCCGACGGATGGAGACGCGATGAGCACGGCCACGACGACGGACACGCACTCCGCCGCGCCGCACCCTGCCGACAGCCACGACCGGATCCGCGTGCACGGCGCCCGCGAGAACAACCTCAAGGACGTCAGCATCGAGATCCCGAAGCGCCGGCTGACGGTGTTCACCGGGGTCTCCGGCTCGGGCAAGAGCTCGCTGGTCTTCGACACCATCGCCGCGGAGTCGCAGCGGCTGATCAACGAGACCTACAGCGCCTTCGTGCAGGGCTTCATGCCGACGCTGGCGCGGCCCGAGGTCGACCTGCTCGAGGGCCTGACGACGGCGATCATCGTCGACCAGGAGCGGATGGGCGCCAACCCCCGCTCCACCGTCGGCACCGCGACCGACGCCAACGCGATGCTGCGCATCCTCTTCAGCCGGCTCGGGAAGCCGCACCTCGGCTCGCCCAACGCGTACTCGTTCAACCTGCCCTCGGTGCGGGCCAGCGGTGCGATCACCGTCGAGCGCGGGGCGAAGACCAAGACCGAGAAGGCGACCTTCACCCGGCTCGGCGGGATGTGCCCGCGCTGCGAGGGTATGGGGTCGACCAACGACATCGACCTCACCGCGCTGTACGACGAGTCGAAGTCCCTGAACGAGGGCGCCCTCACCGTCCCCGGCTACAGCATGGACGGGTGGTACGGCCGGCTCTTCCAGGGCGTCGGGCTGGACCTGGACAAGCCGATCGGTCGGTTCAGCACGAAGGAGCTGCGCACCCTCCTCCACGAGGAGCCGACCAAGATCAAGGTCGAGGGCGTCAACCTCACCTACGAGGGCGTCATCCCGCGGATCCAGAAGTCGATGCTGTCCAAGGACCTCGACGCGTTGCAGCCGCACGTCCGGCGCTTCGTCGAGCGGGCGGTGACGTTCACGACCTGCCCCGAGTGCGACGGGACCCGGCTGACCCGGGAGGCCCTGTCCTCGAAGATCCGGGGGGAGAACATCGCCGACCTCTGCGCGATGCAGATCAGCGACCTCGCCGGCTGGATCCGGGCCCTCGACGAGCCGTCTGTCGCCCCGCTGCTCGCCGGGCTCCAGCACCTCCTCGACTCCTTCGCCGACATCGGGCTGGGCTACCTCTCCCTCGACCGGCCGGCGGGCACCCTCTCGGGGGGCGAGGCGCAGCGCACCAAGATGATCCGCCACCTCGGCTCGTCGCTCACCGACGTCACCTACGTGTTCGACGAGCCGACGATCGGCCTGCACCCCCACGACATCCAGCGGATGAACGCCCTGCTGCTGCGACTGCGCGACAAGGGCAACACGGTGCTCGTCGTCGAGCACAAGCCCGAGGCCATCGCGATCGCCGACCACGTCGTCGACCTCGGCCCCCGCGCCGGTACCGAGGGCGGCGCGGTGGTGTTCGAGGGCACCGTGGCTGGGCTGCGGACCAGCGGCACGCTGACCGGGCGGCACCTGGACGACCGGGCCGCGCTGAAGCCGTCGGTGCGGGCGCCGTCCGGGGCGTTGGAGGTCCGCGGCGCCGGCACGCACAACCTGCAGGACGTCGACGTCGACATCCCACTCGGCCTGCTGGTGGTCATCACCGGCGTGGCCGGCTCGGGGAAGAGCTCGCTGGTCCACGGCTCGGTCGCACCCCGCGACGGCGTGGTCGTGGTCGACCAGGGCGCGATCCGCGGCTCGCGGCGGAGCAACCCGGCGACGTACACCGGGCTGCTCGACCCGATCCGCAAGGCGTTCGCCAAGGCCAACGGCGTGAAGCCGGCCCTGTTCAGCGCCAACTCCGAGGGCGCGTGCCCCACCTGCAACGGCGTCGGCGTCATCTTCACCGACCTCGGTGTCATGGCCACCGTCGAGTCCACCTGCGAGGAGTGCGAGGGGAAGCGGTTCCAGGCGGCGGTGCTGGAGTACACGCTGGGTGGCCGCGACATCGCCGAGGTGCTCGCGATGTCGGTGATGCAGGCCCAGGAGTTCTTCGACGACGGCGAGGCGCGCACGCCCGCCGCGCACACGATCCTCCGCCGGCTCGCCGACGTCGGGCTCGGCTACCTCACCCTGGGCCAGCCGCTCACCACGCTGTCCGGCGGCGAGCGGCAGCGGCTCAAGCTGGCCGCCCAGATGGCCGAGAAGGGCGACGTCTACGTCCTCGACGAGCCCACCACCGGCCTGCACCTCGCCGACGTCGAGCAGCTGCTCGGCCTGCTCGACCGGCTCGTCGACTCAGGGAAGTCGGTGGTCGTCATCGAGCACCACCAGGCGGTCATGGCGCACGCCGACTGGATGATCGACCTGGGTCCCGGTGCCGGCCACGACGGCGGCCGGGTCGTCTTCGAGGGCACCCCCGCCGACCTCGTCGCCGCCCGCTCCACCCTCACCGGCGAGCACCTCGCGGCCTACGTCGGCGCCTGACCGGGTCCCGCGCGGACAGCGCGGGACGGCGGCACCGGAGCGGTTCTCGGGGTGGTCGGGGTAGGTCGACGGGCGAGTTCGGCGATGTCGCACGCTTCGAGGCCGGGAACCGTGCGGGACCGCCGATCTCGCCGCTGCGCGGGCACGAACCGTCAACCGATCAGCACACCGCTGGCAGAGCTCGCCGAGCGGGGGCCTACAGCTTGACCAAGGGCGCGTAGCGCAGGACCAGCCTCTTGGTGCCGCCGGAACCGAAGTCGACCGTCGCCTGCGCCTTGTCCCCGATCCCGTTGACCTCGACGACGGTGCCGAGACCGAACGCGTCGTGGCTGACCCGGTCGCCGACCTCGACGGAGATGACCGCCCGGTTGCCCGCGCCGCCGCGCAGCCCGCCGGTGGACAGCCCGGTGGCCGCCACCCGCTGCTGCGCGGAGCGGTATCCGGTGCTCGGCGCCGGGGTGGGCTCCTTGCCGGCCCAGTGCACGGTGTCGGGGGGCAGCTCGTCGAGGAAGCGGGACGGCGGGTTGTAGGCCGGCTGCCCCCAGCTGGTGCGCACCGTCGCCCGGGAGATGAACAGCCGCTGCTGCGCCCGCGTGATGCCGACGTAGGCCAGCCGGCGCTCCTCCTCCAGCTCCCGCGGGTCGCCCAGGGCGCGCAGGTGCGGGAAGACGCCGTCCTCCATGCCGGTGACGAAGACGACCGGGAACTCCAGGCCCTTGGCCGTGTGCAGGGTCATCATCGTGACGACGCCGGCCTCGTCCCCCGCGACGGGGATCTGGTCGGCGTCGGCGACGAGCGACACCTGCTCCAGGAAGTCGGTGACCGAGCCCCCGGGGTTGGCCGCCTCGAACTCCGCGGCCACCGAGATGAGCTCGTTGAGGTTGTCGACGCGGCCCTCGTCCTGCGGGTCGGTGCTGGCCTGCAGCTCGGCGAGGTAGCCGGTGCGGTCGAGGATGCTCTCCAGCAGCGCGGCCGGCCCCGATCCGGTCTCGACCAGCTGCTCGAACTCCTCCAGCAGCGCGACGAACTCCTGGATCGCCTTGAGCGACCGCGGCGCCAGGGTGTGCACCTCGGAACAGCGGCGCAGCGCCGACCCGAACGCGATCCGCTCCCGGTCGGCGAAGCTCTCGATGCAGGACTCGGCCTTCTCGCCGATCCCCCGCTTGGGCACGTTGATGATCCGGCGCAGGCTGACGACGTCGGCCGGGTTGGCGACCAGCTTGAGGTAGGCCAGCGCGTCGCGGACCTCCTTGCGCTCGTAGAAGCGCACCCCGCCGACGACCTTGTAGGGCATGCCGACGCGGATGAACACCTCCTCGAACACCCGGGAGGCGTTGTTCGTCCGGTAGAAGACCGCGATGTCCTTCGGCTTGGCCTTCCCCTCGTCGACCAGCGCGTCGATCTGCTCGGCGACCCACGCGGCCTCGTCGTGCTCGTTCTCGGCGACGTAGCCCTCGATCAGCTCGCCGTCGCCCGCGTCGGTCCACAGGCTCTTGGGACGGCGGCCGGTGTTCTTCGAGATGACCTGGTTGGCCGCCTTGAGGATGCGCTGCGTGGAGCGGTAGTTCTGCTCCAGCAGGATCGTCGTGGCCTGCGGGTAGTCACGCTCGAACTCGTCGATGTTGCGGATCGTCGCGCCGCGGAAGGCGTAGATCGACTGGTCGGCGTCACCGACCACGCACAGCTCGGCCGGCGGCACCGGCCCCTCCCCCGTGCCGACCAGCTCACGGACCAGCACGTACTGCGCGTGGTTCGTGTCCTGGTACTCGTCGACCAGCACGTGCCGGAAGCGGCGGCGGTAGTGCTCGGCGACGTCCGGGAACGCCTGCAGCAGGTGCACCGTCGTCATGATCAGGTCGTCGAAGTCCATGGCGTGCGCCTCGCGCAGCCGCCGCTGGTAGAGCGTGTAGGCCTCGGCGAGCACCTTCTCCGGCGCCGTCCCGGGGACGTAGCTCTCCTCGTCGATGAGCTCGTTCTTCAGGTTGGACACCTGGGCGGCGAGGCTGCGGCCGGGGTAGCGCTTGGCGTCGAGGTCCAGGTCGCGGGCGACCATGGTCATGAGCCGCACCGAGTCGCCCTGGTCGTAGATCGTGAACGACGACTTCAGGCCGAGCTTGGCAGCCTCGGCGCGCAGGATGCGCACGCACATCGAGTGGAACGTCGACACCCACATCGCCCGGGCGCGCGGGCCCACGAGCGCGGCGACCCGCTCCTTCATCTCCCCGGCGGCCTTGTTGGTGAAGGTGATCGCCAGGACCTCGCCGGGCTGCACGCCGCGGGCGCCGAGCAGGTAGGCGACCCGGTGCGTCAGCACCCGGGTCTTGCCCGAGCCGGCGCCGGCGACGATGAGCAGCGGGCTGCCCTCGTGGACGACGGCCTGCCGCTGCGGCCCGTTGAGGCCGGCGAGCATGCGGTCCAGCTCCCGCCCCACCTGACCGGACGCGGAACGCTGGAGGGACGCGGTGCCCGGGAGGGCCTGCTGGACGCTGCTCATGACCACACCACTGTAGTTCGACCGGGGGACGCGGCCCGCCGTCGCGGACCGCCGTCCCCAGGCGTCCCGCTGGCCACCGCCGTCGGGGGTGTGGCACACTCGCCGACGTGCTGCTCGCCACCGTCAGCTTTTACTACGGCCACCGGGATCCGGTGTCCGTCACCGCTGGCTGAGCAACCGCCGCAACAGACGCCCCGGGCCCGAGGAGCCCGGGGCGTTTCTCTTTCCCGGGGTCCGACGGCCACCGCCCCGCCCCGGAGGACCCGATGACCGCCACGCTCCCCAGCACCGTGACCGCCGACGAGCGCATCGCCGAGCTGCGCGGGCAGATCGACGACTGCGACGCCGAGATCATCGCGCTGGTGCAGCGCCGGCTGGCCGTGTCGCAGGAGATCGGCGAGCTGCGCCGTGCCGCCGGCGGCACCCGGCTGTCCCTCTCCCGCGAGCAGCAGGTGCTCGCCCGCTTCCAGACCGCGCTGGGCCGGGACGGCGCCGCGCTGGGGATGATGCTGCTGCGCCAGGGCCGCGGCCGCCTCTGAGGGAGGACCACCCTTCCCCCACACCTCGGAAGAGGACCCCCGCTCCCCGCCACTCGCGAGCTCGCGGCGGGACCCTGCACGGGGTCAGCGGGTACCTGCAGGGTGGCCGTTCCACCACCTCACCCGCGGCGCTGGTCGGGCGGCGGGAAGTCGGCGTGGCGGTGCACCAGCCACCAGTCGTCCTCGATCCGCTTGTAGACGTGCGTCACCCGGAGGCTCATGGGCCGCGGCTCGCCGCCGTCCACGCGCACCGTCCCCTGCTCGGAGCCGACCGTGTAGGCGAGGTCGCCACTGACCTCGACCACCTCGTACCGCGGCACGAGCTCTCCGTCGCTGAACCGGCTGCCGACCCACTCGAAGGTCCGCGCGACGGCGTGGTGCCCCTTGTCGATCGGGCCCCAGGCGCCGAGCAGCGTCACGTCGGCGGAGTCGGCCCAGCAGGCCGTGTAGGGGCCGGGGTTCCCGGCCGCCATCGCCGCCAGCCCGTCGGCGACGCGTGCCAGGGCCCGGGACAGCGCGGCGTCCATGCCCCCTCCCCCCACGCGGGTGTGCCGCCGACGGGTCCACCGGGCGGCACCGAGCGGGGCCAGCATGCGACCGCGGGCCCCGCCGCGGAAGGTGCCACGGACCCGTCCCGGCGGCATGTCACATCCGGGCGCGTCGTCCCGTCTCCATGTGCAGCACCCCACGGAGAGGACGACGACCATGGCCCGCATCCCGCTCGACCCGCCCCGCACCCGCCTGTACCGCCTCGCCGAGTGGTACGCGCGCCGGACCTACGGCGTCGTGCCCGACCCGCTCGCCGCCATGGCGCACCACCCGCGGGTCCTGCTCACCGACGTCCGCTTCGAGACCTCGCTCGCCCGCTGGAACCGGCTGGACCGGACGCTGAAGTCCCTCGCCGTCATGGCCTCCGCCGTCTCGATCGGCTGCTCCTGGTGCGTCGACTTCGGCTACTGGATCAGCAGCCAGGAGGGTGTGGACCCAGAGAAGCTCCGCGCCGTGCCGCGGTGGCGGGACAGCGACGTCTTCACCGACCTGGAGCGGCGGGTGATGGCCTACGCCGAGGCGGCGACCGCGACCCCGGCCGCCGTCACCGACGAGATGGTGGCCGGCCTGCGACGCGAGCTGGACGACGCACAGCTAGTAGAGCTCACCATGATGGTGGCCGTGGAGAACGTCCGGTCGCGGTTCAACAGCGCGCTCGGGCTGACCAGCCAGGGCTTTCGGGACCGCTGCGAGCTCCCGGCGACGGCATGACCGACGTCCTGACCCCCTTCTACCGCCACCGGCGGCTGCTGTTCACCGTCGCCTACCAGCTGCTGGGCAGCGTCGCCGACGCCGAGGACGTCGTCCAGGACGCGTGGCTGCGGTGGTCGGCGGCCGACCGGTCCGACGTCGCCGACCCGCGGGCCTACCTCGTGCGGATCACCTCCCGGCTGGCGCTGGACCGGCTCGACTCCGCCCGGAGCAGGCGGGAGAGCTACGTCGGGCCGTGGCTGCCCGAGCCGCTGCTGGACGCCGCCCCTGCTGCGGACCCCGACCCGGCCGACGCCGCGGAGGTCGGCGAGCAGGTGTCGCTGGCACTGCTCGTGGTCCTGGAGACCCTCTCGCCGGTCGAGCGGGCGGTCTTCGTCCTGCGCGAGGTGTTCGGGATGTCGCACGCGGAGGTCGCCGGCGTCCTCGGCCGCTCGGAGGCCGCCGTCCGGCAGGTGGCGCGCCGGGCCCGGTCGCACGTCGAGGCCCGCCGTCCCCGGTTCGGTACCGACCGGCGCGCCCAGCGCGAGGTGACCGAGCGGTTCTTCGCGGCCTGCGCCGGAGGGGACGTCGAGGCGCTGCTGGCCGCGCTGGCTCCCGACGCAGTCCTCGTCACCGACGGCGGGGGCCGGGCCAAGGCGGCGCTGCGGCCGATCCGGGGCGCGGAGAAGGTGGCCCGCTTCCTCCTCGCCACCACCGCGACCGGCCTCGCCGAACCGGGGTTGGAGATCCGGATCGCCGACGTCAACGGGTTGCCCGGCCTCGTCGTCCGGCAGGACGGGCGGCCGTTCCTGGCGGCCTCCCTGGTCGTCGTGGACGGGCTCGTCGAGCAGGTGCTGGTCGTCCGCAACCCGGAGAAGCTCACCGGCCTGCGGAGGTGAGGGCCACCTTCAGGGCCCGCGCCGAGCCTGCGCGGCGTGGGGGAGGCTGGTCCCTTATCTAGGCTCCCGCGGGTGACCTCCCCGCAGTCCCGGCCCGCCGCCCACGTCGAGCGCGCGCTGTGCGTGCTCGCCCACCCCGACGACGTCGACTTCGGCAGCGCCGGCACCGTGGCCACCTGGACGGCGGACGGTACCGAGGTCACCTACCTGATCGTCACCGATGGGGACGCCGGCGGTTTCGACGACACCCCCCGCCACCAGATGGGGCCGCTGCGGCGGGCCGAGCAGGAGGCGGCGGCCAAGGCGGTCGGCGTCACCGACGTCCGCTTCCTCGGCTACCCCGACGGGCGGCTCGAGCTGACCCTCGACCTGCGCCGCGACATCAGCCGGGTGATCCGCCAGGTGCGCCCGCAGCGGGTGCTGACCAGCTCCCCGGAGCGGATGTGGGACCGGATTGGCGCCAGCCACCCCGACCACATGACCGTGGGCGAGTCCACGCTGCGCGCGGTCTACCCCGACGCCCGCAACCCCTTCGCCTTCCCCGAGCTGCTCGCCGACGAGGGCCTCGAGGCGTGGACGGTGCCGGAGGTCTGGTTGACCGCCAGCCCGCGCACCGACCACGTCGTCGACGTGACCGACGTCGTCGAGCTGAAGTTCGCCGCGCTCAAGAGCCACGTCAGCCAGGTCGGCCACATGGCCGACCTGGAGCAGTTCGTCACCGACTGGATGCGCCAGAACGGCCGCCGCCTGGGCCTGCCCCCGGGCCGGCTCGGCGAGGCCTTCCAGGTCGTCCACACGGCCTGACCGGAGGGCGGTTGCGCGGAGAAGGACCTGTCCCAGCCGTGGGAGGGTCCTCCTCCGCGCAGCCGTCAGTCAGAGCAACCGGTTGGTGGCGGCCCAGCGGGTGAGCTCGTTGCGGTTGGACAGCTGCAGCTTGCGCAGCACGTTGGACGCGTGCGACTCCACCGTCTTCACCGAGATGAACAGCCGCGAGCCGATCTCCCGGTAGGTGTAGCCGCGGGCCAGCAGCTGCATGACCTCCCGCTCACGGGCGCTGAGCAGGTCCAGGCCGGGGTCGGTGGCCGGGTCCTCGGGTTGCGGTGCGGACGGCGTCGTCGCGGCGAAGGCGTCGAGCACGAACCCGGCCAGCCGGGGGCTGAACACGACGTCCCCGTCGGCGACGCGGGTGACGGCGTCGCGCAGGTCGGGCCCGGAGATGGTCTTGGTGACGTACCCGCGGGCGCCGGCGCGGATGACGGCGATGACGTCCTCGGCGGCGTCGGACACCGACAGCGCCAGCCAGCGCACCGACGGCAGCTCGGCCCGCAGCGTCTCGAGCACCGAGCGTCCCCCACCGCCGGGGAGGTGCACGTCGAGCAGGACGACGTCGGGCACCGTGGCCCGGATCCCCTCGACGGCGCCGGCGACGTCAGCGGCCTCACCGACGACGTCGACCGCACCACCGAGCTCCGCGCGGACGCCCGAGCGCACCATCGCGTGGTCGTCGACGAGGAAGACGGTCGGGGGACCGGACTCGCCCGGGGACACGGGGGTGGTCACGCGGCCACCTCCTGGCGGGGGAGGCACAGCTCCACCTCGGTCCCCTCCCCCGGTGCCGAGCGCACCGTCGCCGTCCCGCCCAGGCGGGTCAGCCGGCCGGTCACCGAGTCGCGCAGCCCCCGCCGGTCGCCCGGCACGGCGGCCGGGTCGAACCCCGCACCGCGGTCACGGACGAAGACCTCGACCCGCTGCGGCGTCACCTCGGTGTAGAGGTCGGCCACGGTGGCCCCCGAGTGCTTGGCGGCGTTGACCAGCGCCTCGCGGGTGGCCGCGCCGAGAGCGGTGAGCGCATCGTCCAGCGGCGCGTCACCGACGACGACCGACTCGACGGTCAGCGCGTGGTCGGCCTCCACCTCGGCGACCATCCCGGAGACCAGCGCCGCCCACGTGCCGCCGCCCACGGCCGCCGCCGGCTCGTACAGCCAGGTGCGCAGCTCGCGCTCCTGGCTGCGGGCCAGCCGGGAGACCGCCGTCGGGTCGTCGGCGTGCCGCTGGATGAGCGCGAGGGTCTGCAGCACCGAGTCGTGCAGGTGCGCGGCGACGGCGGCCCGCTCCTCGGAGCGCACGCGGGCGGTGCGCTCGGCCTCGCGGGAGGCCAGCAGCCGGCGCCACAGCGGCGCGGTGGCCAGGGCGACGCCGGCCAGGATGACCAGGGTCGCGGCGAAGCCGTTGCGGGCGTTGGCCAGCTGCCCGGTGGTGACCAGCAGCAGCACCACGCCGGCGATGCCGAGGAGCACCCCACCGGCGAGCAGCCAGCGCACGCCGGGGCGGGACAGCGTGCGGTCGGTGTCCAGCTGGCGCCAGATGACGGTCAGCCCGACGCCGACCAGCAGCAGCGGCAGCACCAGGTTGCCGCCGCCCCAGCTCCCCATCTGGGTCACCAGGACCAGTGCGCCGAGGCCGAGCAGGCCCAGGCCCAGCGTCTGCCGGCGACTCGGTTCCAGAGTCGCCTCGTCCACGACCGGCGGGGCGTCGGCGTCGGCGACCGGCATGAAGAACCACAGCAGCGCGTAGGCCACGACGCCGATGCCGGTCGCGGCGAGGACGACGAAGGCCACACGGACGACGAGCGGGTCGGCGCGCAGGTGCACCGCCGTCCCCGCGGCGACGCCGGCCAGCAGGCGCCCCGAGCGCGGCCGCACCAGGGGCGGCCGCGCGGGCACGGGCAGGGTCGTCGTCACGGTGTCGATCGTCGCACCGGCGGAGCCCGCCCCGACACCAGGAACCACCCGGGGTGGTGGACCCGGGTCGGATGGGGGCGTTCCCTGATGGACCGGGGCCCCGGCCGCGAGCAGGGTCTGTGCCATGACTTCCGCACCGCCTCCCGCTCCCCCGTCGGCGGACCCGCCGGCGGCCGCGTATCCCACGCCGCCCGGGCTCCCGGTGCGGCCGCCGCTGCGGCGCAGTCGCAGCGACAAGGTCATCGGCGGCGTCGCCGGCGGCCTGGCCGAGTACAGCGGCATCGACGCGCTGCTGTGGCGGGTCGGCCTGGTGGCGCTGGCTCTCGCCGGCCCCGGCATCCCGGTCTACCTGCTGCTGTGGCTGCTCATGCCGAGCGGCCCGCCCGGGGACTCCGTCGCCCGCGCCCCCCGCGTCACCGGGCCGCGGTCGCCGGTACCCGGGCTGACCCTGGCCGGCCTGCTCATCGTCGTCGGCTCGCTGGTCCTGATCACCCGGCTCACCGACTGGGACGTCGGCCCCCGGATCGTCCTGGGCACCGGACTGCTGGTCGTCGGCCTCGGCCTGGTCGCCGCCGCCTTCTCCGGCGGGCGGACGGCCAGGGGCGGGCTCATCACGCTCGGCGTGCTGCTGTCGGTGGCGCTGGTCGCGGTCGCCGCGGAGCCGTGGCGGGCCGTCGAGGACGGCATGGGGGACCGCACCTACCGCCCGGCCGATGCGGCCGCCGTCCGACCGGTCTACGACCAGGGGCTCGGCAACACGACGCTGGACCTGACCGACATCGACCTGTCCCGGCTCGACGGCCCCGTCACCACGCGGATCGACGGCGGCATGGGTGACGTCGAGGTGCTCGTGCCCCGGTCGGCCGACGTCCAGGTCGACGTCAGCAGCGGCGTCGGCGAGGTCGACGTCCTCGACCTGGACTCCGACGGCGGCTTCTCCCGCGGCACCGGCTCCGCGGCCTGGACCGGTGACGGTGACCCCGAGATCGAACTGACCATCGACGCCGGCATCGGCGACGTGGAGGTGCGTCGTGCCTGACTACAGCGAGTTCCCGACGACCCCGACCGCCTGGCAGGAACAGCAGCTGAGGGACTGGCAGATCGTCACCCCGCTGGAGATCGAGGACCCGCCCCGGCCCGAGCGCCGCGGCGTCGACCTCACCGCCCTGGTCCCGGGACTCTTCTTCGTCGTCCTGGCGATCGTGCTGATGGCCGGCGCGGTGTTGCCGATCGGCCTGGTCACCGAGGGCGGCCTGCTCTGGCTGGTGCTGATCGGCGGCGGCATCGCGCTGCTGGTGAGCGAACTGCGCAGGGCGCGCCGCAGGCGCTGAGCACCCGCACCGGAGGGGCCCGGGGGGCGCGCGCGGCGCCCCGCCCCCCCCCCCGTGTTATACGCGGGACCCAAGCCCCCCCCCCCCGGCCCCCCCGAGCCCC
>NZ_JBJGYN010000045.1:0-38398 GCF_054050015.1 Geodermatophilus sp. SYSU D01176
CCCCCCCCCCCCCCCCCCCCCCCCCCCCCCCCCCCCCCCCCCCCCCCCCCCCCCCCCCCCCCCCCCCCCCCCCCCCCCCCCCCCCCCCCCCCCCCCCCCCCCCCCCCCCCCCCCCCCCCCCCCCCGGCCCGGTGTGTGCGTGGACGCCGACCCGCTACTCGGCCGTGCGGGCGAGCAGGTCGCCCGGCTCGACCGCGAGCCGGGCCGGCGCCGCCCGGCGGGCCGCCTGCGCGTGCCGGGCGTCCGCCGTCGGCACGAGCAGGGTGAGCAGTGCGCCGAGGACGGCCAGGGCGGTCAGCACGTAGAAGATGGAGTTGAGCGCGATGCCGGAGGCGACGAGCAGGCCGCCGATGAGCGGGCCGCCGATGCCGCCGAGCCGGCCGAACCCGGCACACCAGGCGACGCCCGCGCTGCGCACGTTCGTGCGGTAGTAGGTCGCGACGAAGCCGTAGATGAGGATCTGCGTCCCGCTCGTCCCCAGCCCCACGACCGCCACGAACGCCAGGAGCACGCCCAGCGGGAGGCTCACGGTCAGCAGCGCGATCGCCGCGGCACCCAGCGTGAAGGACGCGGCCACCACCGGCTTGGGCCCGAACCGGTCGGCGAACCGGGAGGCGGCCAGCGCGCCCAGGACCGCGCCGCCGTTGAGGACCAGCAGGAAGGCCAGCGACCCGTTGGTGGAGAAGCCGGCGCGGCCCATCAGCTCGGGCAGCCAGGTGTTGAGCGCGTAGACCAGCAGCAGACCGGTCGCGCTGAGCAGGCCCAGCAGGAGGGTCGGCAGCAGGTACGTGCGGCCGGCCAGCCCGGCGAATCCAGCGCGCCCCTCGACCGCCGGTTCGGGGACCCGGGGACCCTCGGCGACGGGCACGGCGAGCGAGACCCCGGTCCACGCGGCGACGGCCCGCGCCTCGTCGAGACGGCCCCGCGACGCCAGCCAGGCCGGCGACTCGGGCATCTTGAGGAAGGCCAGGGGGAGCAGGGTCAGCAGCGGGAGGGCGCCGATCCAGAACATGCCGCGCCAGCCGATGGCGTCCAGCAGCAGGATGGCCAGCAGGGCGGCGAGCAGGCTGCCCAGCGGCACCCCGGAGTAGGTGATCGCGTTCGCCAGGTTCTTCCTGCCCGCGGGCGCGAACTCCGCGACGAGTGCCCCGGTGGTGGCGACCAGCGCGCCGACCCCGATACCGGTGACGAAGCGCAGCAGGCCGAAGGTCGTGGCGGTGGTGGCCAGCGCGGTGAGGGCCATCCCGACGGAGAACCACGCGTAGGCGGTGAGCATGACCTTCCGCCGGCCGATGACGTCGGCGACGCTGCCGGCCAGCAGGGCGCCGACCAGCACGCCGATGAGGGCGTAGCTGCCCAGCGCACCGGCCAGGGCGGGCGTCACCTCGCCGATCTGTCCGGGGTCGCGCAGGAAGAGAGGGACGACGGTCCCGTAGACGACCAGGTCGTAGCCGTCGAAGACCAGGCCGACCGTGGCGAGCGAGACGATCCAGGTGACCGATCTGCGGCGGAGCGCGTCCGGTCGGACGGCCCCGTCCTGCGGGGTTGGTGCCACTGCTGTTCTCCTCGGGACGGGCCCTGGCTCGAAGACGGCCGGTGGCCGTGGCAGGGCAGGGGGCACCCGGCGACCGACGTCGCCACGGGTGGGGGAGGGGAGGGTGCGCCGGGCGGAGGTGTCGGACGCCGGGCGGTCCGGTGGTGCAGTGGTGCGGGTCGTGCGGTGGTGCGGGTCGTGCGGTGGGTCAGTCGGCCCGCGCGGTGCCGCCCGGCGCCGGGTCCTGCGCGGTGCTCTCCTGCGCGGTGCTGTCCTGCGCCGGGTCCTGCGCGATGTCCGACGGGTGCGGGGACAGCGGCGTGACCGTGATGCTCATGTAGGGGAACAGCGGCAGGCCCCACAGGATCTGGTGCAGCTGCTCGTTGCTCTCGACGGCGAAGACGCTGAGGTTGGCGTACTGCCCGACACAGCGCCAGATGTGCGGCCAGTGGCCCGAGCGTTGCCAGCGCTGCGAGTAGGCCTTCTCCCGGGCGAGGAGGTCGTCGCGTGCCGCCGGGTCCATGTCCGGCGGCAGCGCGACGTCCATCCGCACCGCGTAGTGCTGCGTCACGCCGCGGGGTCCAGCGCGAAGTCGTAGGTGACCTCCTCGCCCTTCCCCGAGGCGGGCGGGGTCGGGTGCAGGACCAGCTCCGGCTTGACGGCCTGGGCGACGTCGTCCTCGACGTGCTGGCCGCCGGCGAAGTACAGCTGGGTGGTGACCAGCTGCTTGCCGGGCGCGGACACCTTCAGGTGCAGGTGCGCCGGCCGCCAGGCGTGCCAGCCGGCCGCCGCGATCAGCGCGCCGCACGAGCCGTCGGTCGGGATCTGGTACGGCGCGGGCTTGACCGTGTGGAACGCGAACCGGCCGTCGGCCCCGGTGACGACGGTGCCGCGCAGGTTCCACTCCGGGATGCCCGGCGCGAACTGGGAGTAGAAGCCGTCGTCGTCGGCGTGCCACAGCTCGACCCGCGCGTCCTCGACCGGGGTGCCGTCGAGGTCGGTGACGGTGCCCTGGAACAGGAACGGCGTGCCCTTCTCGCCGTCGCGCATCGGCAGGGTGGCCTCGCCGCGGAACTCCGGCGAGCCCGGGATGTAGTACGGGCCCTCGATGGTGCCGACGGCGCCCTTGCGGTCGGCGTTGGCGACCTCCTCGACGACGTGCTCGATCCAGACGTCCAGGAACAGCGGCCACTCGCCGTCCTCACCGACCCGGATCAGCCACGCCTTGAGCGCGTCGTACTCCGTGTAGGTCACCCGGTGCTTGCGGATGACCTCGTGCAGGGCGGTGATGGCGTCGGTGGCGATCGCCGAGACGCGGGCGTGGTCGACCTCCGCCGTCGAGCGCTGCTTCTGGGCGAAGCGCTCGGTGGCGTTGCGGCCGGAGCCGGCCGCGGTCGGGCTGGGGGCGGTGGTTGCGGACACGGTGTTCTCCTTCGTCGGTGCGGATGGGGTGCGGTGGCCCCGTCCCGAGGCTCACCGCGAGCGTGCGAGCGGTGAGGAGGACGGGGTCCTCTCTCTTCTTCAGCGGTCCCGGCGGTAGCGGGCGAGCTTGTCGGGGTCGATCTCGATGCCGATCCCGGGCCCCGGACGGACGGCGAGCTCTCCGCCGGAGATCTCCAGCGGCTCGGTGAGCAGGTCGTCGCTCATGTCCAGGAAGTTGGAGAGCTCACCGGCCCGGCGGGACGAGGACCGGTGGGCGGCGCCGAAGGCCACGCTGCAGGCGGTGCCGACCTGGCCGTCGATCTGGTTGCCGATCACGACCTCGGCGCCGAGGCCCTCGCACTGGTGCAGGATCGCCTGCGACCTGGTGAACCCGGTGCGGGCCGTCTTGATGCTGATCATGGTGGCGGCGCCGGCGAGGAGCTCGCGGGTCACGTCGGCCGGGGTGGGGACGCTCTCGTCGGCGACCGTGGGCACCGTCGTCCGCGCGGTGAGCCAGCGGCGGCCGAGCACGTCGTCGGCCGGGCAGAGCTCCTCGGCCAGCGTCAGGCCCAGGTCGGCCATCGCGTCCAGCGCGCGGGCGGCCTCCGACGGCGTCCAGCCGCGGTTGCCGTCCACGTAGAGCTCCACGTCCGGGCCGAGCGCGGTCCGCAGGGCCCGGACGGCGCCCACGTCGAGCTCGACCGGACGCCGGCCGACCTTCACCTTGAACACGCGGATGCCGTGGGTGTCGCGGACCCGCTCGGCCTCCGCCACCATCTCGGCGTCCGGGGCGAACCCGACCATGTGGCAGACCCGCATCCGGTCGGTGGAGCCGCCGAGCAGCGCCGTGACCGGGAGGTCGAGCGTCCGGCCGAGGGCGTCCCAGAGGGCCATGTCCACCGCCGCCTTCGCGGCCGGGTTGCCGACGGTGCGGTCCATCCGTGCGTGGACGGTCTCGCGCTCCAGCAGGGTCAGCCCGGCCAGGTCCGGCGCGAACAGCTTCTCGACCGCCGCGACGATCGACTCCTGCGTCTCGCCGTAGGTGTAGGGCCGCGGCGGGGCCTCGGCGACGCCGACCACGCCGTCGTCGGTGTGCACCCGCACGAGCACGTGGTCGGCCTCGTGCACCTCGCCGCTGGCGAAGCGCAGGGGCTTCCTGTACGGGATCGCGAACGGTATCGCCTCGATCCGGACGATCTTCACCGGGTTCCTCCCAGGGGGGCGTCGAGCGGTGCGGGCGGGGTCGGGAGGTCCACGTCGGGGGTGGTGAAGCCGTTGGCCTCCAGCGCGCGGAGCAGCCGGGCCACGGCGGGGGAGGGGTCCTCCCGGCGCCAGGCGAGCGCCAGGTCGATGGACACGTCGTCGGCGACCGGGACCAGCTGCACGCCGTCGACCCGCAGGGCCAGCACGGACTCCGGCAGGACGGCCACGCCGAGGCCGGCGGCGACGAGGGTGAGCACGATCGAGGTCTGCGCGGCCTCGTGCACCCGCCGCGGGACGAAGCCGGCGGTGAGGCAGGCCCGGGTCACGGCGCCGTCCACGACAGAGTCCGGGACGCCGTAGCCGACGAAGTCCTCGTCCCGCAGCTCGGCCAGCCGCACCGGCTCGTCCCCGGCGAGTCGGTGGCTGCGCGGGACCGCGACCACCAGCCGCTCCCGGGTGATCAGGCGCGACGCCAGGCCGGCGCGGCGCAGCGGGGGCCGGAGGACGGCGAGGTCGATCCGGTCCTCCTCCAGCGCCCGCTCCTGGGCGGGGGTGAGCAGGTCCGGCTCGAACCGCAGCACCAGGGCGGGCAGCTCCCGGGCGGCGATGCGGGCCAGCTGGGGGAGCTGGCGGTACGCGGCCAGCCCGGTCGCGCCGACCCGGAGCAGGCCGGCGCTGCCGGCGCCGACCAGGCGCACCCGGGTCTGCGCGGCCTCAACCGACTCGAGGATGCGCTCCGCGTCGCGCAGCAGCGCCGCACCCGCGGGCGTGAGCTCGACCCGGCGCGTGGTCCGGTCGAACAGGGTGGCGCCGACCTGGGCCTCCAGCTGCCGGATCGCCTGCGACAGCGGGGACTGGGCCATGTGCAGCCGTTCGGCGGCCCGGCCGAAGTGCCGGGTCTGCGCCACGGTGACGAAGTACTGCAGCTGCCGGATCTCCACGTCCCCCTCCTCCCGAGGTGTCCCCGGGCGGCTGACCGGGGGTGCGTCGCTGTGACGCAGCCAACGTAGGACCGGGACCCATGTAGGCACAAAGACCGAGTTCTGCCTGATTGAGACGTGCAGCGTCTGGAAGAACCCTGGGTCAGGACTGGGTGAAGTGCTGGCGCGGACGTGACGAGGGCCACGAACAGTGGGAGGCACCGCTCGATCCCCTGCCCGCTCCACCGTCCGACCGACCGGAGGCCCCGCCATGACAGTCGATGCCACCCAGCTCCGCGACGTCCTCGCCGACGCCGTCATCGACGACCCCGAGGCCGGGGTCTACCGCGCCAACCGTCGGATCTTCACCGACGAGGAGATCTTCGAGCTGGAGATGACCCACATCTTCGAGGGCAACTGGGTCTACCTCGCGCACGAGAGCCAGGTCCCGAACCCCGGGGACTACTTCACCACCTTCATCGGCCGTCAGCCGGTCGTCATCACCCGCGACAGGAGCGGTGCGCTGCACTGCCTCATCAACGCCTGTGCGCACCGCGGCGCGATGCTCTGCCGCCGCAAGACGGACAACCGCATGACGCTGACCTGCCCGTTCCACGGCTGGACGTTCCGCAACGACGGGGCGCTGCTGAAGGTCAAGGACCCCGACGGCGCCGGCTACCCCGCCAGCTTCGCCAAGGACGGCTCGCACGACCTGACCCGGGTGGCGCGGTTCGAGAGCTACCGCGGGTTCCTCTTCGGCAGCCTCGACCCCGACGTCAGCACGCTGGCCGAGCACCTCGGCGACACGACCAAGGTCATCGACATGCTCGTCGACCAGTCGCCGGAGGGGCTGGAGGTGCTGCGCGGCTCCTCGACCTACACCTACGACGGCAACTGGAAGGTGCAGGCCGAGAACGGCGCCGACGGCTACCACGTCAGCGCGACCCACTGGAACTACGCGGCCACGACCTCCCGCCGCAGCACCGGCGAGTCGAAGAACACGACCAAGGCCCTGGACGCCGGCGGCTGGGGCAAGTCCGGCGGCGGCTACTGGTCCTACCCCAACGGGCACCTGTGCCTGTGGACCTGGGCGGCCAACCCCCAGGACCGGCCGCTGTGGGACCGCATGGACGAGCTCAAGGCCCAGTTCGGCGAGGCCAAGGGCGAGTTCATGGTCAAGGGCTCCCGCAACCTGTGCCTCTACCCGAACGTCTACCTGATGGACCAGTTCAGCACCCAGATCCGGCACTTCCGGCCGATCGCGCCCGATCAGACCGAGGTGACCATCTACTGCATCGCGCCCAAGGGCGAGAGCGCCGAGGCCCGTGAGCACCGGATCCGCCAGTACGAGGACTTCTTCAACGCCTCGGGCATGGCCACCCCGGACGACCTGGAGGAGTTCCGCTCCTGCCAGCTCACCTTCCGGGCCACCGCCGCGCCCTGGAACGACATGAGCCGCGGTGCCGAGCACTGGCTCAACGGGCCGGACGAGGTGGCCACGTCCCTCGGCATGGACGGCGTCATCTCCGCGGGGCAGCGCAACGAGGACGAGGGGCTCTACCCCATCCAGCACGGCTACTGGCTGCAGACCATGCGCGCCGCGCTCGAGAAGCAGGCCGGCGCGCCCGCCGCGACTCCGGAGGGCTGACCGTCATGACCGCCACGCAGAACCCCGTGCACCACCCCCCGGCCGCGGCAGCGCCCGCGGGCGGGAAGCCCATCACCCAGAACGCGATCGAGCAGTTCCTCTACCGCGAGGCCCGCTACCTCGACGACCGCGAGTTCGAGAAGTGGCTGGAGTGCTACGCCGACGACGTCGTCTTCTGGATGCCGTCGTGGGCCGACGACGACCGGCTCACCGAGGACCCGCACCGGGAGATGTCGCTCATCTACTACCCGAACAAGGGCGGCCTCGAGGACCGCGTCTTCCGCATCCGCACCGAGCGCTCCAGCGCGACGTCACTGCCCGAGCCGCGCACCAGCCACAACATCACCAACGTCGAGGTCATCGAGCGCCGGGGCGACCTGGTCGACGTCCGGTTCAACTGGCACACGATGTACTTCCGGTACAAGACCGTGGACCCCTACTACGGGACGTCGTTCTACACGATCGACTTCTCCGGGCCCGCGCCCCTCATCCGTCGCAAGACCGTGGTGCTGAAGAACGACTACATCCACCACGTCGTCGACGTCTACCACCTCTGAGGAGCGATCCAAGTGGACCACCGCGTTGCACTGGCGTTCGAGGACGGGGTCACCCGGTTCATCACCTGCCGCGGCGACCAGACGGTCGCCGACGCGTCCTACCGGGCGCGGATCAACATCCCGCTGGACTGCCGCGACGGCGCCTGCGGGACCTGCAAGTCGCTCTGCGAGTCCGGCGAGTTCGACGGGGGCACCTACCTCGAGGACGCGCTCTCGGCCGACGAGGCGGCCCAGGGCTACGTGCTGCCCTGCAGCATGAAGCCGCGGTCGGACCTGGTGCTGCAGATCCCGACGACCTCGGCCGTGGCCAAGACCAGCGCCGCCACCCACCGCGGTCGCATCACCGCGCTGGACCGGCTCTCCCCGACCACGGTCGGCCTCACCGTCGAGATCGACGACCGGGACGCCCTGGCGTTCCTCCCGGGGCAGTACGTCAACATCGCCGTCCCGGGCACCGGGGAGTCGCGCTCCTACTCCTTCAGCAGCGCCCCGCAGGACGAGGCACTGACCTTCCTCGTGAAGCTGACGCCCGGCGGCGTCATGTCCACGTACCTGGAGGAGCGCGCCCGGGTCGGGGACGAGATCGGCTTCACCGGGCCGCACGGCAGCTTCTTCCTCCGCGAGTCCGACGCCCCGCTGCTGCTCCTGGCCGGCGGCACCGGGCTGGCGCCGGTCCTGTCCATCCTGCGGACGCTGGCGGGCAACCGCAGCGACCGCGGGATGCACCTGGTCTACGGCGTCACGACCGACGACGACCTGGTCGAGATCGCCACCCTCGAGCAGCTCGCGGGCAGCATCGAGGGGCTCACCTGGGACTACTGCGTCGCCGACCCCGCGACGACGGCACCCAACCAGGGCTACGTCACCGGCCTGATGGGCCCCGAGCACCTGCACGACGGCGACGCCGCCGTCTACCTCTGCGGCCCGCCGGCCATGGTGGAGGCGGTCCGCACGCACGTCGCCGGCCTCGGGGTGACCCCCTCGGGCTTCTACTACGAGAAGTTCGCCCTGGCCGCGGCCCCGACCGCGGCCGCCGAGGAGGTCGCCGGACCCGAGCCCGAGGCGGTCGCTCCCGAGCCGCCGCCGGTGCCGGTCGTCGTCCCGGACACCGTCGCCGAGCTGCTGGCCCTGCACGGCCGGGAGGGCCGGACGTCGGCCGGGCAGGTCCTGTTCCCGCCGGTCGAGCTGCCGCCCCTCGCCGCCGGCGCGGCCGGGCCGCCTGCCGAGTCGCCGGCGCAGATGTGGCGCGTGGCCGGACAGCAGGTGGGGGAGCCGTCCGCCACCGGTGAGGTCCGGCCCGTGGACGACGCCGACGACCTCGCGCCCACCGTCGGCGGCCGCGCCGTCGCCGGTCAGGAGATGCTGCCCGAGGCGGCGCTGGAGCAGCTGGTCCCACCGGCGCCCGAGGCGCCGGCCGACCGGGCGGACGCGGAGATGGAGCCGGCGGGAACCGAGGGGAGCTCCGCGGTCACGGCCGACGGGTACGAGATCGGTGAGGAGCACCCGGCGGTGCACGAGTCCGATGCCGTCTTCGACGCCCGCCGCGCGCTGGAGCTCGGCGCGTTCGAGCTCACCATCGGCCGCCTGACGCACCAGCAGCTCGTCGGCTACCGGGTGCTGGCCGAGGCGACCGTGCCCTACGTCGAGGGCGACCGGTTCGTCGACGCCGCGGCGTACACCGAGACCAACGCCGCCTTCCACGACTACCTGTTCTCCCTCACCGGCAACGAGCACCTGCTGCGCGCCTACCAGGCCCTCGGCGTGAAGGGGCACATGGAGGAGTCGCTGCGCTCGGCCACGTGGGTCCACCCGCGGTGCGCGCAGGACCACCTCGACATCGTCGAGGCGTTCCGGAACGGCGACCGCGAGCGCGCCCGCACCCTCATCACCGAGCACGCGGAGCGGTCGAAGGAGACCACCCGCCGGGCGATGCGCGAGCGGGCCGAGGGCCGACGCCCCCGGTTCACCACCCCGGGCCGGTTCGCCGGCCAGGTGGTCCTCGTGACCGGCGCGGGGCAGGGGATCGGCGAGCGCACCGCCCGCCGGATCAGCGCCGAGGGCGGCGCGCTCGTCCTCGCCGACCGGGCGGAGCTCGTGCGCGACCTGGCCAGCGAGCTGACCCGGCCGGGCGCCGAGGCGCTCCCGGTGGTCGCCGACCTGGAGACCTGGGAGGGCGCGACGGCGGTCGTCGAGGCCGCGCTGGCGCGGTTCGGCCGGATCGACGTCGCCGTCCACACCGTCGGGGGGACGATCTGGGCCAAGCCGTTCGAGCACTACCCGCCCGACCAGATCCAGGCCGAGATCAACCGGTCCCTGTGGCCCACGCTGTGGTGCTGCCGGGCCGTCGTCCCGCACATGGTCGAGCGGGGCCGCGGCACCATCGTCAACGTCTCCTCGGTGGCCACCCGGGGGCTCAACCGGATCCCCTACGCCGCCGCCAAGGGCGGGGTCAACGCGATCACCACCGCCCTCGCGCTGGAGATGGCCCCGCACGGCGTGCGGGTCGTCGCCACCGCGCCCGGCGGTACCGAGGCCCCACCCCGCCGGACGCCCCGGGGGCCGGCGCCGGAGACCGAGCAGGAGCGGGCCTGGTACCGGACGATCGTCGACCAGACCGTGGACTCCTCGCTGATGAAGCGGTACGGCACCCTGGACGAGCAGGCCGCGGCGATCACGTTCCTCGCCTCGGAGGAGGCCTCGTACATCACGGGGACCGTGCTGCCCGTCGCCGGCGGCGACCTGGGCTGAGCCCGGCGCGCGGACCTACGGTGTCGGCGTGATCCCCGGGGACGACGACGTCCACGTCGTGGGCCTGACCGCCGAGTCGGCGCAGCTCGAGTCGCTGCTCGACGAAGCGCGCTCCGGCGGCCCGGTGGTCGCCGTGGTGGAGGGTCCCGCCGGCAGCGGCCGGACGACCCTGCTGAGCCGGTTCCTGCGCCGGCACGCGGAGCTGCCGGGATCGGCGGCCGGTGCCCTGCCCTGGGAGCGCCGCCGGCCGGGGGAGCTCGCCCGGCGGCTGCTCGCCGACGGGCCGGCGGAGCCCCCGGGCGGCGGACCTGCCGGGGACCCGGTGGACCTCGGCGCCGCCCTGGCCCGGCGGTGGGCGGCGCACGCGGGGGAGGCGGGACTCGTGGTCGCCGTCGACGACGCCGACTGCGCCGATCCCGTCTCCCTGCAGGCGATCGGCTCCGCCGTCGCCCGGGTGCCCGGCGTGCCCGTCCTGGCGGTCCTCGTGCGGGCCACCGGATGGCCGGCTCCGGGCGACCCCGGGGTCGTCGACCTGCTCGACCGCATCCCGGCCGTCCGGGTGCCGGTCCGGCCCCTGGGGCTGGAGGAGATCCGGCTGCTGGCCGCCCGGGTGGCGGCCACCGACCTGCCCACACCGGTCGCCCGGCGGCTCCGCGACCACACCGCCGGCATCCCCCGGGACCTCCTGGAGCTGCTGCGGGAGACCCCGCCGGACCGCTGGTCGGACCGGCGCACCGAGCTCCCGGTCCCGAGCCGGGTGCAGTCCCGCGTCCAGCGGGCCCTGGACCGGTGCTCGCCGGAGGCCCGGGCGCTCGTCGAGAGCGCGGCCGTGCTGGGGGACACCCCGGCGCTCGCGGACGCCGCGGCGCTGGCGGGCCTGCCGGAGCCGATCCGCGCCCTCGACGAGGCCTGGGCCGCGGGACTCCTCGCCCCGGCCGCGGGTTCCGGCCTGGACGCGCTCGCCTTCCCGGAACGCTCCGTCCGCGGCGCCGTCCACGCCACCCTCGGCCCCGGCGCCCGCCACCGGCTCCACTCCAGGGCGGCCGACGTCGTCCCCGACGAGCTGGAGCGGCTCCGCCACCGGGTCGAGGCGGCGCCGCTGCCCGACGCCGGCCTCGCCGCGCACCTGGTCGAGCTGGCCCGGCGCAAGGCCGACGAGGGCGCCTGGGCCTCCGTCGCCGAGGCGCTCGTCGACGCCAGCCGGATCAGTCCTTCGCGCGCCGAGCGCGAGGGCCGGCTCATCCAGGCCGTGGACGCGCTCGCCGGGGCCGGCCTGCTCGACCAGGCCGTCGAGGCGCTCCCGGACGTCGAGGCGCTCCCGCCCGGCCCGCGGCGGGACGCGGTGCTGGCCTACGTCGCGGTGCAGCGGGGCCGCCGGGCCGAGGCGGTCTCCTACCTGGAGACGGCCTGGCGGTCCCGGGGGGCCGACCGCGACGCGGCGGCCGTGGTCTGCCAGCGCCACGTCCTGCACGCGCTGGCCGACTGGGACGGCGACGAGCTGGTCCGGTGGGCCGGCCGGGCGGGGGAGTACGCCGAGCCCGGCTCCCCGGCCGCGGTCGAGTCGCGCGCCATCGTCGGCCTGGGGCACGCCGCCCGCGGGGCGGTCGACGCGGCGTTCACCGCCTACCGGCAGGCGGTGGCCGAGAACCCGTCCGGGCCCCAGCACCAGCGCGCCCGCATGGGGCTGGGCTGGCTGTCCCTGGCCCAGGACCAGCCCGAGGCCGCCCGGCGCGAGCTCGAGTTCGCCGTCCCCACCGTCCGCCAGACCGGCTCGAACCGGATCTCCCTGTGGGCCCTGGTGTGGCTGGCCCGCACCCGGTTCGTCCTCGGCGACTGGGCCGGGGCGCTGGACGCCGTCACCCAGGCGGAGGTCCTGCTCGGCACCACGGGGCTGGACCTGCTGCGCCCCCTCGTGCACTGGACCGGGGCGCAGGTCCGGGCGCTCCGCGGCGAGGCGGAGGCCGCGGACCGCCACCTGCGGCTGGGCGGGGCGGGAGAGCACGACTACACCGTCATGACCGTGCCCGCGCTGCTCGCCCGGGCGTCCGTGGCCGAGGCGGCGTCGGACTACGACGCGGTCGTCCGCCACCTGACCCCCCTCGCCCTCCGGACACCGCGCGGCGGCCTCGACGAGCCCGGGTTCTGGCCGTGGCACGACGTCTACGCCAACGCGCTCGTGCTGAGCGGCCGGCTCCCCGAGGCCGAGGCGTTCCTGGTCCCGCACGAGGCGACGGTGCGCCGGCGGGGACACCGGTCCGCAGCGGCCCGGCTCGGCTACGTCCGCGGCCGGCTGCTCGCCGCCCGCGGGGACCTCCCGGGCGCGGAGGAGGCGTTCGAGGGCGCGCGGGACCGGCTGGCCGGGTTGCCGATGCCCTACGAGCGGGCCCGGGTGGCCTTCGCCCACGGCACCACCCTGCGCCGGGCCGGCCGGCGACGGGACGCCGCGGCGCTGCTCACCACCGCCCGCCAGTCCTTCGCGGCGCTGGGTGCGCAGGTCTACGTGGAGCGCTGCGACCGGGAGCTGAAGACCGGACGGCCCGCCCCCCGGACGGCCGAGCCCGGCACCGAGGCCCTCACCGAGCAGGAGCGGACCGTCGCCACGCTCGTCGCGACCGGCCTGACCAACAAGGAGGTGGCCGCCTCGATGCTGCTGTCGGTCAAGACCGTCCAGTTCCACCTGACCCGGGTCTACGGGAAGCTCGGCGTCCGGTCGCGCGCCGAGCTCGCCGCGCGGTTCGCCCGCTCGCAGCGGTGACGGCTCGCCCGTCCCCGGTCGGCGGCGTCCGCGTCCGTCGTCCGGCGGGTGGCACCGACCACGGCCCGGAGGGGCTACGGTCACCTCGCCCTCCCGCGCACACGACCGCACCACGTCCCCGGGCCGGCGTCCGCCGGGCGCGGGGTCACGACAGCTGCCGGGGAGCCCTGCTCGCCCGAGACCAGCGGCGCGCGGCCCACGCTCCGCGGTACCACCGACACCCACGGTGACGGAGGACCAACATGGGTGAGCCACTGAGGCGCTACGAGGTCGGGTACTTCGTGGGCAGCCTGTCGTCCACCTCGATCAACCGGATCCTGTCCCGCTCGCTGCTGCGCCTGGCCCCGCCGGAGCTGGCGTTCACCGAGATCCCGATCGGCGACCTGCCCCTGTACAGCCCCGACTACGACACCGACTACCCGGCCGAGGCGATGGCGCTCAAGGACGCGATCGCCCGATCCGACGCCGTGCTTTTCGTGACCCCGGAGTACAACCGCTCCATCCCCGGTGCGCTGAAGAACGCCATCGACTGGGCTTCCCGGCCGTGGGGCCAGAACTCCTTCCACCACATCCCGGCCGGCGTGATCGGGGCGTCGATCGGCGCGATCGGGACGGCGCTCGCCCAGCAGTCCCTGCGGGGTGTCCTCAGCTTCTGCAACGCCCGGCAGATGACCGCACCCGAGGCCTACATCACCTACTCCCCGGAGCGGTTCCGGGACGACGGTGAGGTCATCGACGAGTCGACGGCCAACTTCCTCAAGGACTACATGGCCGAGTTCCGGGACCACGTCATGCGGGTGCTGACCGTGCTGCCGCGGCCCATGCGCTGACAGCGGTGTGCTGACCGGTCGACGGTTCTGCCGTCGCAGCGGCGAGGTCGGCGGTCTTGCACGATGGCGGGCCGCGGAGCGTGCGAGACCGCCGATCTCGCCCGTTGACCCACCCGCCGACCGGCCCGAGGACCACCGCGAGCGGTCCCGCGCCCGGGGCGCCCGGGGGTCGGCGGCGGTCGCGGACCGTCAGGGGCGGTCGGGCCGGTCGGCCGCGGGCGCGAGCGCGAACTGGGCCCGGCGGTCGGCGGGGACCAGATCGAGATAGGCCGGGTGGCGCTGGATGTAGCCGCGGATGAACGGGCAGAACGGCAGCACGGCGGCGCCCGCCGCACGGCTGGCGTCCAGCGCGTCCCGGGCGAGCACGGAGCCGAGCCCTCGGCCCTCGTGCTGCGGGTCGATGACGGTGTGGAGGAAGGCGACCGAGGACCCCGTCCGCCGGTACTCGGCGAACCCGGCGACCTCGCCGTCCACGAGGACCTCGAAGCGGCCGGCCTCGGGGTCGTCGACGACCCTCGGTCCGGTGTCGGTCACGGGCCTTCCTCCTCCTCGTCGCAGAGCCGGGGTGACCCGGCCCACTCTCCCCTCGATCGACCGGCAGAGGTCGGCACGAGCGCGCCGGACCCGACGTCGCCGCCCCGGTCTCCGCCGCCGTCCGCACCGCCGTCCCTGCCCGGGGGGCCGCGCCCCGACGGTCGGAGTCCACGGAGACGGCACCGGACCGTGTCCACGAGGGACACGCCGATCCACTGGCGCGCGCCCGGGAACTCCGGTAGGCCTGCCGATGGCGGGAACGAGCCGTCGGGGAGCCACCACCGTGCACGACGAGGAGCTGCTGCGAGGCGGGCCGACAGCCCCCCGGCGGCCTGGCTTGAGGGGCACTGCCATGGGTGCGAGCGTCACTGGGAGACACCGGGTCGTCGTCGTGGGGGGTGGGTTCGCGGGGCTCAACGTCACCCGGGGCCTCGACCGTGCCGGCGTCGACGTCACGCTGGTGGACCGGTCCAACCACCACCTCTTCCAGCCACTGCTGTACCAGGTGGCGACCGGCATCCTGCCGCCCGGGCTCATCGCCCCGGCGCTGCGGAGCGTGACCAAGAAGGAGCGGAACGCCCGCGTCCTGCTCGCGGACGTGCAGGACGTCGACCTGGACCGCCGGGTGGTGGGTGCCCGGGCGCCGGACGGCCGGCACCTCGAGCTGCCCTACGACACCCTCGTCGTCGCCGCCGGGGCGACCCACTCCTACTTCGGCAAGGACGAGCTGGCCGAGTACGCCCCCGGCATGAAGACCATCGAGGACGCCCGGTACCTGCGAGACGGGATCCTGGCCAAGTTCGAGATGGCCGAGATCGCCACCGACCCGGCCGAGCGGGCGGAGTGGCTGACCTTCGTGGTGGTCGGCGCCGGGCCGACGGGCGTCGAGCTCGTCGGGCAGATCGCGGAGCTGGCGCACACCGTCCTCCCGCGGGACTACCGCTCCGCGGACACCCGGCAGGCGCGCATCATCCTGCTGGAGGGAGCCGGGGCCGTCCTGCCCCCCTTCGCGCCCAAGCTGCAGGCGTACACCCAGAAGCGCCTGGAGGAGATGGGCGTCGAGGTACGGCTGAACACCCTGGCCGTCGACATGGACCACGAGTCCATCACGGTCAAGGGACCGGACGGGCTCGAGACGATCCGGACCCGCACCCGCATCTGGGCCGCAGGGGTCCAGGCCTCCCCGCTGGCCCGGATGCTGGCCGAGAAGGCCGGCGTCGAGACCGACCGCGCCGGCCGGATCCCGGTGGGCCCCGACTGCACCGTGCCGGGCCATCCCGAGGTCTTCGCGATCGGCGACATGGCGTCGTTCGACAAGCTGCCGGGGGTGGCCCAGCCGGCCATCCAGGAGGGCAAGTACGTCGCCCGGGTCATCAAGGACCGGCTCGCCGGCCGCCAGACGCCGCCGTTCCGGTACTTCGACAAGGGCACCATGGCCACGATCGGCTACCGCTCCGCCGTCGCCGACGCCTTCGGGGTGAAGGTGACCGGCTTCCTCGCCTACGTCATGTGGATCTTCATCCACGTGATGTACCTGGTGGGCTGGGGCAACCGGCTCGGCGCCATCTACACGTGGGCCCGCGCGCTCTGGCTGTCCCACAACCGCGGCAACCGGATCATCGCCCTGGACACGGCCCGGCAGGACGCGGACGCCGGCCGCACGCCCGCGGCGCGACCGCCGGCGATCGTGCCGCGGCACACGCCGCCGGCCGCTCCGCCCGCACCGGATGCGGACGAGGCCATCCCCAGCACCCCGCGGGAGGCCGGCGGCACCGGGTGAACCCGGGCCGCCCGCCGTCCGCTCGATCCAGCGGCTCCTGACACACCGTCGACCCGTCCGGCACGCCTATCGTGGGTGCGGGAGGCGTCATGACGGCCGACATCAGTCTCTCCGACCCCTTCACGGTCCCGGGCCGGTTCTGGCACCGGCTCGACGACGGTCGCGTGCAGTGCGACGTCTGCCCGCGGGAGTGCCGGCTGCACGAGGGCCAGCGGGGGCTGTGCTTCGTGCGCGGGCGCGTCGACGACCGGGTCGTGCTGACCTCCTACGGGCGGTCGAGCGGCTTCTGCGTGGACCCCATCGAGAAGAAGCCGCTCAACCACTTCCTGCCCGGCAGCGCGGTGCTCTCCTTCGGGACGGCCGGCTGCAACCTGGCCTGCAAGTTCTGCCAGAACTGGGACATCTCCAAGTCGCGGGAGATCGACCGGCTCTCCGCCGCCGCCGGCCCCGACGACATCGCCGCGGCCGCCGAGCGGCTGGGCTGCCGCAGCGTCGCGATGACCTACAACGACCCGACGATCTTCCTCGAGTACGCGGTGGACGTCGCCGACGCCTGCCGGGCCCGCGGGGTCAAGGCCGTCCTGGTCACCGCCGGCTACGTGGGGGACGACGCGCGGCGGGAGCTGTACGCGCACGTCGACGCCGCGAACGTCGACCTCAAGGCGTTCACCGACGACTTCTACCGGCGGGTGTCCGCGGCCCGCCTGCAGCCGGTGCTCGACACCCTGCTGTACCTGCGGCACGAGACCGACGTGTGGTTCGAGATCACCACGCTGCTCATCCCGGGGCACAACGACTCCGACGGCGAGATCGACGCCGAGTGCGCGTGGATCGCCGAGCACCTGGGGCCCGACGTCCCCCTGCACTTCACCGCCTTCCACCCGGACTACAAGATGCGCGACGTCCCGCCCACGCCGCCCGCGACGCTGACCCGCGCGCGGCGGATCGCCCGGCGGCACGGGCTGCGGTTCGTCTACACGGGCAACGTGCACGACACCGAGGGCGGCCGCACCAGCTGCCCGGCCTGCGGCGAGGCCGTCGTGGAGCGGGACTGGTACGTCATCGGCCGCTACCGGCTCACCGACGACGGGCGGTGCGCCTCCTGCGGCGCCGCCGTCCCGGGCCGCTACGACGGGCCGGTCGGCCGGTGGGGAGCGCGCCGGCTGCCGGTGTCCGTGGCCGTGAGCTGACCCGTGCGCGTGCGCCCGCCCGCGGTCGCCGGCCGGTTCTACCCCGCCGACCCGGAGGAGCTCCGCGACCTGGTGGACCGGCTGCTCGCCGCGGCCGGCGGCCGGCCCCGGCCGGTCCCGCCTGCTGCCCTGGTCGCGCCGCACGCCGGGTACCGGTACTCGGGCGCGGTGGCCGCGACCGCGTACGCGCCGCTGAGCACGGCACTGCCGGACGCCGTCCGCCGGGTCGTGCTGCTGGGGCCGGCGCACCTCTGGCCGCTGGAGGGGATGGCAGTGCCCGCCGTGGACGCCTTCGCCACACCCCTGGGCACCGTGGCCGTCGACGACGACGCCCGGACGGCGGCCGCCGCACTGCCCGGCGTGGTCGTGGACGACCGCCCGCACGACGGCGAGCACTCCCTCGAGACCCAGCTGCCGTTCCTCCAGCGGGTCCTCGGCCCGGAGGTGGCGGTGCTGCCGGTGCTGGTGGGCCGCACGCAGCCGGACTCCGTGGCGGCCGTCCTGACCGCGCTCGACGGCGCCCTCGCCGTCGTCTCCACCGACCTCAGCCACTACCTCGACGAGCGCTCGGCGCGCGAGCGGGACCGGCGCACCGCCGACGCGGTCCTGGCCCGGGACGCCGGCGCCGTGGGTCAGGGCGACGCCTGTGGCTCCTCCGCCCTGCGCGGACTGCTGCACCACGCCGCCGCCCGGGACCTCACGGTCGAGCTGCTCCGCCTGGCCACGTCGGCGGACAGCGGGGCGGGGCGCGCCCGCGTGGTCGGCTACGGCGCGTTCCTGCTGCACCGAGCGGCCGGAGGACGGAGCTCCTGAGGGGACGACCGGCTCGTCGGGGCCGGCGACCCGCGGAGGGCCGTCCGGAGCCGGAGGAGCCGGGCGGGCGGGTACCGGTCCGGACAGGTGCACGTAGCAGATGCGGTGCGACGGGTCGTAGGTGTTCATCAGGGGCTCCGCGCGGTCGCCGTTCGCTCGAGCACAGGATCGGCGGGCACGGACGGGTGATACACCGAGCGGGTTCCGCCGGGCGGCGGGCGGGCGCACCCGCGACCGTGGACAATGGCACGGATCGTCAGTCAATCTGCGTGACCGAGGAGCTTCCCGTGCCGGATCCGGCCGTGACCCTGAGTGGCGGGGTGGTGGTCTCGTCCACCCGGCGGGAGGAGGTCTCGGCGCGCATCCGGCGGGCGCTGCTCACCGGCGAGCTGCGACCGGGCCAGCGCATCAAGGAGGTCCACCTCGCCGAGGCGCTCGGCGTCAGTCGCCCCACCCTGCGGGAGTCGCTCCAGCAGCTGGTCCACGAGGGCGCTCTCGTGCAGGTGCCCTACAAGGGCATCCACGTCGCGCAGCCCACGGCGGAGGAGCTCCGGGACGTCGCCGAGGTGCGCCTGACGTTGGAGACGATGGCGGCCCTGCGCCTGTCCCGCGATCCGCACGGGCCGGCGATGGACGGCGTCCGGGAGGCGCTGGCGTCGCACCTCGCCGCGATCGAGTCCGGGGACGACCTGCAGGCCCACGTCACCCACATCGCGCTGCACAAGGCGATCTGGGACCGGGCCGACAGCCCCACGCTGCGCAAGATCTGGCCGCTGGTGGGGTCGCAGGTGCACATCGCGCTGACCGTGGACCAGGCGGTGCGCCACGACCCGGAGCGCGACGCGATGCTGCACCGCCGGCTGGTCCGCGTCATCGAGGAGGGCGACGAGGCGACGATCGCCGCCGAGGTGGAGGAGCACATCCGGCGCAGCGTCGACGAGGTGCTGCGCCGTCTCGCGTAGTGCGCGTCCTGCAGCGCCTACAGGGGCAGGGCGGAGGCCGCGGTCGCGGCGACGTCGACGAACCGGCGCACCAGCGGGTTGCCGCGGCGGGGGCGGTAGGCGAGGCAGACGGAGACGGGGGGGGCGCGCCGGCCAGGGAGATGAAGGCGACGCCGGGGTGGGTGCCGGTGCGGGCGGCGGACCGGGGCACCGCGCCCACGCCGCGGCCGGTGGCGACCACCTGCAGCCACTCGTCGTAGTTGCCGCAGGTCGCCACCCGCGTCGGGCGGTGCCCGGCCGGCAGGAGTCCGGCTGGGTGGTGCCGTTGGCGGTGTTGACGACGACCGGCTCCCCGGCCAGCTCCAGCCAGTCGATGACGTCCCGCTGCGCCAGCGGGGAGCGGGTGCGACGGCGGCCACGCGGTCCTCGTCGAACAGCGGCGTCTGCACCGTTCCCGGAGCGGTGAGCCGGGTGCGGGTGACGGCGACGTCGAGGTCGCCGCGTTCGAGGCCGGTGTCGACGTCGTCGCGGCGCAGCAGGGTGACCGTCGCGCCGGTGGCCTGCTCGAACCCGGTGATCGTCTCGGTGATCCAGGGGTCGGGCAGGACCCACGGGAAACCGAGCCGCAGGTCCTGCTGACCGAGGGCGGCCTCCAGATGCTGCACGGTCCGGGTGAGCGCGGGCTGGGTGATCAGCAGCTCGCGGCCGGCTGCGGTGAAGGAGCAGTGGGTCGCGACCGCGGTGAAGGCGCGCAGGTGCCGCAGCTCCACGTCCATGCCTGCCGAGCACAGGTGCAGCGGCTGCGGCATTCCCGGCCGCGGCGCCCGGTGCCTAGCGTCGTCGTCGGGTTCGCCACGAGACCCGCTGACCGTCCCGGACGCTGGAGAGGCGCTGATGGCCCGCACCGCACCCAACCCGCTGGGCAGCCCGCTGCCGCTGGCCGCCGCACCGATGGCCGGGGGCGCCACCACGCCCAGGCTGGCCGCCGCGGTCGCCGAGGCCGGCGCGTTCCCCTTCCTCGCCGGCGGCTACAAGACCGCCGAGGCCCTGGGTGCCGAGATCGCCGAGGTCCGGCGCACCGGGGCGGCGTTCGGCGTGAACCTGTTCGTGCCCAGTGCCAGCCCGATCGACGAGGCCGGGTTCCGCCGGTACGCCGACGAGCTGCAGGCCGACGCCGAGCGCCACGGCCTGGACCTGTCCGGGGCGCCGCTGCTCGAGGACGACGACCGCTGGACCGACAAGCTCGACCTGCTGCTGGCCGATCCGGTGCCGGTGGTGTCGGTGACCTTCGGGTTGCCCCGGCCGGCCGAGGTCGCCGCACTGCGCCGGGCGGGCAGTCAGGTGCTGGTGACCGTGACGACGGTGGAGGAGGCCCACGCGGCCGCCGGTGTCGGCGCCGACGCACTGGTCGTGCAGGGCAGCGACGCCGGCGGGCACTCCGGCACCCACGACCCCCTCCGGCCGATCACCCCGGCGCCGACCGGGCAGCTCACCCGGGCCGTCGTCGCGGCGACCGGGCTCCCGGTCATCGCCGCCGGCGGCGTCGACGGCCCGCGCACCGCCGCGGCCCTGCTGGACGCGGGCGCGGCGGCCGTGGCCGTGGGCACCCTGCTGCTGCGCACCGACGAGAGCGGCGCCTCCCGGACCCACAAGGACGCGCTCGCCGACCCCGCCTTTCCCGACACCGTGGTCACCCGGGCCTTCACCGGGCGCCCGGCCCGCGCGCTGCGCAACCGGTTCGTCGACGAGCACGACGCGACGGCCCCGGCCGGCTACCCCGCGATCCACCACCTGACCCGCGGCCTCCGGCAGGCCGCGGCCGCCGCCGGGGACCCGCACCGCGTCCACCTGTGGGCGGGGACCGGCTTCCGGTCCGCGACCACCGGACCGGCACGCGCCGTCATCGACCGGCTCGCCGAGCTCCTCTGACCACCTGATCGACATCGACGTCCAGGAGGACGAATGACCCTGCAGACCCGCTTCACCGAGCGCTTCGGGGTCGAGCACCCCGTCGTGTCCGCGCCGATGGACCTCGTCGCCACCGCGGAACTGGCCACTGCCGTGAGCCGAGCCGGGGGCCTGGGGCTCATCGGCGGCGGCTACGGCGACGAGGGATGGCTCCGCCGGCAGCTCGCGGCGGCCGCCGGCACCCGGGTCGGATGCGGGTTCATCACCTGGAGCATCGACGCCGGCCTCCTCGACGTCGCGCTGTCGCACGAGCCCGCCGCCGTCTTCCTGTCCTTCGGGGACGCCGGCCCCTACGTCGAGCAGATCCACCGCGCCGGCGTCCCGCTCATCTGCCAGGTGCACGACCTCGCCCAGGTGGACGAGGCGCTGCGGATCGGGGCCGATGCGGTCTGCGTGCAGGGCGGCGAGGCCGGCGGCCACGGCACGGGGACCCGGTCGACCTTCACCCTCGTCCCCGAGACCGCCGACCTCATCGCCGCGCGGCGGCCGGAGGTGCTGCTGCTGGCGGCCGGCGGGGTCGCCGACGGCCGGAGCCTCGCCGCGGCGTTGGCGCTGGGCGCGGACGGGGTCGTCGTCGGCACCCGCTTCTGGGCCACCCGGCAGGCAGCCGTCTCGCGAGCGGCCCACGCACGCGCCCTCACCGTCAACGGTGACGCCACCCGGCGCACCAGCGTCTACGACATCGTCCGCGGCAAGAGCTGGCCGCCCGTCTACACCGGACGCGTCCTGGCCAACGACTTCGTCGTCCGCTGGCACGGCCACGAGGCCGAGCTGCTCGAGGACCTCGACGCGGCACGTGCGGAGTTCTCGCACGCCGTCGAGGCCGATGACGTCGACCTCGCCAACATGATCGTCGGCGAGGCGGTCGGGCAGGTCCACGCGATCGAGGACGCCGGCGACGTCGTGCGGAGCATGGCCGCGCAGGCGGAGGACGTCCTCACCGGCGCTCTCCGTCAGCGACGCCCGGGCACCTGACCGGATGCGCGGGTCGACCCCTCCGGTTCGTGCGTGCAACCGGTGCTGGAAGCTGCCCTGGACACCGGCCCCTGCTCCAGTCGAGAGGACCGACCTCCGTGCCCAGCCCCGCCAGCCGCCTGCTGCCCCCGCTCTTCCGCCTGCTCGGCTTCCGGCGCGAGTTCGCCACCCCGGAGGCGATGCTGCGCGGTGTGCAGCACCGCCTCGTGCGGCCCGTCCCGTACGGGCCGCCGCGGGGACTGCGCTCGGTCGAGATCGAGGTCGACGTCCACCACGACACCGGCTGGCCGGTCTACCGGATCCTGCCTCGTCGCCGGACGGCGCCCCGTGCCGCCGTCTACGTGCACGGCGGCGCCTGGGTCAACCAGATCCACCCGCTGCACTGGCGGCTGATCGCCGGGCTCGCCGCCCGCAGCGGCACCGCGATCACCGTCCCGATCTACCCGCTCGCACCCGTGGGGACCGCGGCGACGGTCGTGCCCGCGATCGCCGACCTGATCGGCGCGCTGGTCGACCGGTACGGCGCCGGGCAGGTCGCCGTCCTGGGTGACTCCGCCGGCGGACAGATCGCGCTGTCCGCGGCGCAGGTCCTCCGCGACCGGGGCGTGCCGCCGCTGCACCGGACGGTGCTCGTCTCACCCGCGCTGGACCTGACCCTGGCCAATCCCGAGATCGACCTCGTCGAGCCGCGGGACCCGTGGCTCGCCCGCCCTGGCACCCGGGCGGCGATCGAGCTCTGGCGAGGCGACCTGCCGATCAAGGACCCGTTGGTCAGCCCGCTGTTCGGGGACCTGGCCGGGCTCGGCCCGCTGACCGTCTTCAGCGGCACCCGCGACATCACCAGCCCGGACACCCGGCTGCTGGTCAGCCGCGCCCGTGCCGCCGGAGTCCAGGTCGACCACCACGAGGAAGGGGGCCTGGTCCACGTGCACCCCCTCCTGCCCGTGCCGGAGGGGCGGCGGGCGCGGCGGGTCATGGCCGGCGTCCTCGACGGCTGACGTCCTCGGCCGGCTCGTCCCTGCTCCCGACCGATCCTCCGGCCGCGTTCACGGTGTGTCCGGATGTCCTGGAGCGGCCCGCTGGGAGACCTGGGAGACACCTGGGGAGCCCTCCGCCCACCGGGTGACAGCGCGCTCGTCGGCCGGGCGACGCCACCGGGACCCCTGGCCTCCGAGGCATGCAGCGGTCGTCGTCGCGTAGCCCGGTCCGTTGGTCGTTGGTCGCCGTCTTCGTCGTGATCGGGCTGGTCGCGGCCATCGCCGGCAACTGCTCCGACTTCTCTGCTCCGCCGGGCCGAGGATGATCCGGTGAGTGGGTCGAGGCCGGGGTGGTTGGCTCGTCGGGTGCGACGGTCGGGTCACCTGAGGACCACGGTCCTCGTCGCTCTCACCGGGTGCATCCTCGCCGCGGGAGACGACTGGTGGGGCGGCCTGCTGCTCGCGGGCTCTGCTCTCGTGATGATGGGCTGTTCCCCACGCCAGGAGGCGCTGGCCTCGCAGCGAGACATGAGCGCGGCCTTGCAGCAGCCCGTGTCCCTCAACGGCCCACTGCGGGACACCGGCCGGGAGCAGTCGGGAGGATGTCGAGGGCCTCACCGGGAGCGCCGTGCCCGGGAGTCGACTCGCGCCAGTGATCGTTCTGGTAGTGGTCCTGTTGGCGCGCCACTGTCGCCAACGGGACTGACACGCCGACGAGGGATGTCGGGATGGCGCAGCGACTCACTCGGAGCGCGCAACCGGTCCAGCGCCTCGTGCCGCGCCGGCACCACAGGCAGCGCTGGTGACCGGTCAGCCAGGGGTTGTCAACCGGCCGCCTTTCTCGACGCTGACATCCGGGTGACGATGCGGTGACGGGAGCCCCTCACCCTATGTCGTAGAGCGACGCAGGTGACCGACGCACGCGGGCGAGGGGAGCAGCCGTGGCTGACGAATACCTCGTTGTGGTCAACGTGGCAGGGAACGTGGGGCGTCGATCTGACCGCACCATCACCAGTAACCGGGCGAACGCCGGGGAGCATGACGTGGCGTTCCCCGAAGACATCGACGACTGGTGTTGGACGGCCACGTCGGAGCCTTGGATGACACGCCTCAGACGGCGGGATCCGTGACGGCTGAACTCGGGCCATGGGCGTCAACGAGACGCTGCGCATCCGCACGTTCAATGCCGCCGGTGCGGCCACCGACAAGCCGTTCCACCTGCGTGTGCGCAAGGTCCGCCGATGAGCTGCAGGATGGCCCGGTCCGAGCGGCGAGAAGGTCGCCTGACAGTCAGGCCTGGCGGCTTCCCAGTCGTTGATGCCGGCTCGGCGGTGACGATCAGCCGTTGATGCCCGGATGACGACTCGAACCCAACGCCCCCGACCCAGAGCCGGAGCGCCGAAAGCACTCGGCCCAGCACCTGAGGCCGGATCGGCGTCGACAGCAGCCGGTGCGGACGAACACCGGGCCCCGAAGAGACGCCGAATGGGAGAAACAGCACCGTGGACGCGTACGGAATCCAGCTACGTCAGCCGCAGCCGAAGGACCTCATCGGAATCAGAGTGGCCATCGCGGCGATCGGAACCGCATTCGAGGCGTCCTACGGCTGGCGCCTGGTACGTGGCGACCAGGAGCTTGCTGCGGGTTTCTTCCAGGCCGGCTCCACCGGCCTGCTCGAGTCTTTCGTCCACGAAGCCGATGTGCACACCGACCACGTCGGCCCCGCCTTGTTCCAGCTGTTCGGTGACGATCCAACGGGAGAGCGGCCGCCGGGCCTGGACACGCAGTCGGTCCCCGTGATCGTCATCTCGGGAATGCAGGGCTACGTGCTGCATCAGGTCGTCCGAGGGGACACGCTGAGCGCACTAGCTCGGCAGTACGGCACCGACGTCCGACGCCTGACCGTGGCGAACGAGCTCCGGGACCCCGACAGGATCTTGGTGGGCCAGATCCTGCGCATCCCCCAAGAGCCTGGCCAGTGAGAGCTCGGGAGGGTGTCACAAGATCGCCTTCGGCCTGTCTGGCTCGTTGATCGCTGTTCCCAGCGGGCGCACACTGCGGACGACGTCGCCAACGAGGAGGCACTGGTGGCCCAGTACGGCACCCTCGCCCGGTCGGACCAGCAGACGCTGCGGCTGGCACCGCTGTGGATGTTTAGCGCGCTGGTCGGCCGCACGCGGCTGGAGACCTGGGAGCTGGATGCGATCTGGGACGCCGTTCGTGCCACGCTGCCGACGACGACCCGGCTGGGCAGCGAGGCGCTGCAGGCGACGCTGGACGATCCCGACATCGTGGCGGCATACGAGCGGGACGGTCGCCCCGTCACCACCGGCCTGCTCGCGGCGGCCACGGTGTCGGCCAGGCTCGGCGCTGGTGCCGCGAGCTCGATGAGATCCGCTCTCCTCGCCGTCGGCGAAGGGGTCGCGCGGGCGCGGGGGCCGTTCGGTCGCTCCATCAGCCGCCAGGACGCCGACACGCTCGAGCTGCTGGCCGAGGTCCTGGACCTCAGTGACGCGGACCCGCACCGGCTGTTCGCGTTCGTCTGACCCCTCCCGACGCCGCTGGACAGCCACGAGCACGGGTCGATTCACAGGCGTGGCGGGAGGTCACGACCCCTGTCCCCGCGGCGGCCCTCGGGGTCGGCCGATCGCCCTCGGACAGGCCCCCGGACACGCGACGACCGGGCTCGCGCCCTACGCAGTGTCGGGCCGGCAGGACAGTGGGAGACAGATCGTCGGGTGACTGCGGGCACAGGCGTCCGCAGACTCAGGTCATGGCGACGACGACCGCCCGGACGACGGGTCTCCGCCGTGCCGGACGGCGGGGAGCGGCCGTCCGGGCTCTCCTGGTACGTCTGACGCTCGTCCGCCCCGCAACCAGGAGGAGCTAGGCATGACCACCTCGATCGAGCAGCCCCCGGCCGGCGTGCCGGACGCGACGGCGGCCCGCGCCGCGGACCACCTCTGGATGCACTTCGCCCGTCAGGGCCGCCACCCGGAGACGCCCGTCCCCGTGATCACCCGGGGGGAGGGTGCCTACATCTGGGACAACCAGGGACGGAAGATCCTCGACGGCCTGTCCGGGCTCTTCGTCGTCCAGGTGGGGCACGGGCGCCGGGAGCTGGCCGAGGTGGCCGCGAAGCAGGCTGCCGAGCTGGCCTACTTCCCGGTGTGGGGTTACACCACCCCGGTGCAGGCCGAGCTCGCCGAGCGGGTCGCCGACCTCGCGCCCGGGGACCTCAACCGCGTCTTCTTCACCACCGGCGGGGGAGAGGCCGTGGAGTCGGCGTGGAAGGCCGCGAAGCAGTACTTCAAGCTGATCGGCAAGCCGCAGAAGCACAAGGTGATCAGCCGGGCGGTCGCCTACCACGGCACACCGCACGGCGCCCTGGCCATCACCGGGCTGCCCGCGATGAAGAAGGACTTCGAGCCGCTGGCCCCGGGCGGCTTCCGGGTGCCCAACACCAACCTCTACCGCCACCCCGAGTTCTCCGACGACCCCAAGGGCTTCGGGCGCTGGGCCGCGGACCGGATCGAGGAGGCCATCCTCTTCGAGGGCGCCGACACCGTCGCCGCGGTGTTCCTCGAGCCGGTGCAGAACTCCGGTGGCTGCCTCACGCCGCCGCCGGGCTACTTCGAGCGGGTCCGCGAGATCTGCGACAAGCACGACGTGCTGCTGGTCTCCGACGAGGTCATCTGCGCCTTCGGCCGGCACGGCGCGACGTTCGCCTGCGAGAAGTTCGGCTACACCCCCGACCTGATCACCTGCGCCAAGGGCATGAGCTCCGGCTACGGCGCGATCGGCGCGATGATCGCCTCGGAGAAGGTCATCGAGCCGTTCCTGCGGCCGAACGTGGCGTTCCCGCACGGGTACACCTTCGGCGGCCACCCCGTGGCGGCGGCCGTCTCGCTGGCCAACCTCGACATCATGGAGAACGAGGGGCTCAACCAGCGCGTGCTCGACAACGAGGCCGCGCTCGGGGCCACCCTGCGCAAGCTGCTGGACCTGCCGATCGTCGGCGACGTCCGCGGCGACGGCTACTTCTGGGCCGTCGAGCTGGTCAAGGACAAGGCCACCCGGGAGTCCTTCGACGCCGCGGAGCGCGAGCGGCTGGTCCGCGGCTTCCTGCCCGGCGCGCTGTTCGACAACGGCCTCTACTGCCGCCCCGACGACCGCGGCGACGTGGTCGTCCAGGTCGCCCCGCCGCTCATCTGCGGCCAGGCGGAGTTCGACCAGATGGAGCAGATCCTGCGGCAGACGCTGACCGAGGCCCAGGACCTGGTCTGAAGAGGGACCTCCCTGCCCCACCGCTCGGAGGAGGACCCCGTCCTCCTCACCGCTCGCAAGCTCGCGGCGAGCCTCTGGACGGGGCCACCCTGCAGGGAGGCCGCCTGTCCCCCCACCGCCCCGACCCCGACCCCGACCGGAGGAGACACCCCATGAGCACGCTCGTCGTCGGAGTACCGACCGAGATCAAGGACAACGAGCGGCGGGTGGCGCTCACCCCCGACGGTGTCGTGGAACTGGTGCACGACGGTCACCAGGTCGTCGTGCAGGCCGGTGCCGGCGTCGGGTCGCGGTTCGCCGACGACGAGTACGCCGCCGTCGGCGCCAAGATCGTGCCGACCGCCGACGAGGTGTTCGACGCGGCCGACCTCATCGTCAAGGTCAAGGAGCCGGTGCCCGAGGAGTACCACCGCTTCCGTGAGGGCCAGCAGCTGTTCACCTTCCTGCACCTGGCCGCCGACCGCGGGCTGACCGAGTTCCTGCTCGAGCGGCGGATCGACTCCATCGCCTACGAGACCGTGCAGACCGCCGACCGCAAGCTCCCGCTGCTGACCCCCATGAGCGAGGTCGCCGGCCGGATGGCCGTGCAGGCCGCCGCGCACCACCTGGAGAGCCCGGCCGGGGGAGCGGGGATCCTGCTCGGCGGCGTCCCCGGCACCCCCGCGGCGAAGGTCCTCATCATCGGCGGCGGGGTGGCCGGCACCGAGGCGGCGAAGATCGCGCTGGGGATGCGGGCCATCGTCCGGGTCCTCGACACCAACCCGAGCCGGCTGGCCTACCTGTCCGACATCTTCGGCGGGCGGCTGGACCTGGTGACCCCCAACCGGGCCCGGACGGCGGCCTACGTGGCGGAGGCCGACGTCGTGATCGGCGCGGTGCTCGTGCCGGGCGCCAAGGCACCCAAGCTCGTCAGCCGCGAGATGATCGCGGCGATGCGCCCGGGCAGCGTGGTCGTCGACATCGCCATCGACCAGGGCGGCTGCTTCGAGACCAGCCGGGCGACCACCCACTCCGACCCGACCTACGTCGAGGAGGGGGTCACCCACTACTGCGTGGCCAACATCCCCGGCGCGGTCGCCCGGACCTCGACCCTGGCCCTGACCTCGGCCACGCTGCCGTACCTGGTGCGGGTCGCCCAGCACGGCGTGGCCGGCGCGGCCCAGGCCGACCCCGCCCTGCGCCTCGGACTGAGCACGCTCGACGGCCAGCTGGTCAACCAGCCGGTCGCCGAGGCCCACGAGCTGCCCTTCACCGACCCCGCCGAGCTCCTCGCGGCGCGGTGAGACGCCGAGCGGGTACCGGGCCCACGGTCGAGGAGAGAGGGAACGCATGAGGATCCTGCTGGTCGGAGCGACGGGGCGGCTCGGCGCCGCCGTGGGGGAGGCGCTCACCGGGCGGGGGCACGAGGTCGTCACCGTCGGCCGCACCGCCGGGGACGTCCAGGCCGACGTGGCCGACCCCGAGCAGACCGCCCGCGTCTTCGCGGAGGTCGGCGACGTCGACGCGGTGGCGAGCGCGGCCGGCGACGTCCCGTACAAGCGCATCGCCGACATGACCCCCGAGGACTACCTGCGCGCCTACCGCGGCAAGGTCGCCACCCAGATCGAGCTGGTCCGGCAGGGCATCCGCCACGTCGCCGAGCGCGGGTCGTTCACCCTGATCGCCGGCGTCCTCAACCGGGATCCGATCGTCACCGGCAGCGCGGCCGCGATGGTGAACGGCGCGGTGGAGTCCTTCGTGCGCGCCGCGGCCATCGAGATCGCCCCGCAGCGCATCAACGCGGTCAGCCCCACCGTCTTCACCGAGAGCATGGCCGAGTACGGCGACCTCTTCCCGGGGGTCACGCCCGTGGACGTCGACCAGGCGGCCGCGGCCTACGTCCGGTCCATCGAGGGGGCCGAGACCGGCCAGGTCTTCCTCGTGCAGTGACCTCCCGCCTCCTCCAGGGCGTCCCCGAGCCGACGAGGGGACGCCCTGGAGGAGGCTCACACTCACTGGAGGTCCGGGGCGAACCTCGCCAGGTTGGCCATCCGGCGCTGGATCGCGAGGATCTCCCGGATCGCCTCGTCGAGCACGCTAGCCTCGATCGACGACAGGTCGCGGGGCCGCATCGTGTCCGACGGCGTCGCGCCCGCCTCCAGCTGCTCGAGCTGGTGGCGCAGCCGCATGCGCTGGACGATCTCGAAGACGTCGCTCAGGGTCTCGGCGTCCTCGGTGGTCAGCACCGGCGACCCCGCCGCGGCCCGGAGCCGCTCCTGCGTCCCGAGGGCGGTCGCCCCCACGCTCAGTGCCGCCCAGCGCGCGACGTTCGTGATCGGCAGCAGGGCCTGCGTCTTCAGGTCGACCTGTTTGCGACGCCACCGTCCGCGGGGCCTCCGGGACCGGTCGACCGAGATGGCGAGGAGTGCCTTCGTCGTCGACGGGTGCAGGCGGAGGTCGCCGAACACGCGGGCGACCTCGGGCAGCGTGAGGTCGCCGTGGATCGGCCGCCCGTCGACCAGCAGGCAGGTCTTGATCACCGCGTCGTCCTCGGTGGGCCGCGTCAGCCAGCCCCGGGCCGCGGCCTCCCACTGCCGGTGCGTCAGGGCGAACTCCGGGTTCACCGGGCTCACCCCGTGGCGGTCGTGGTTCAGCCCGGCCCGCTCGAGGACGTGGGTGATCTCCAGGAACGCGGGGCGGTAGCGCGCGATCTCCTGGGCGCCCATCCCGTCGGCGAACGAGACCGCCGCGTCGATGTCCGAGCCGAGCACCGCCTCGCGTCGTCCGTTGCTGCCGAGGGACAGCCAGGTGAACGCGTCCACGTCGAGGTCGCGGTGTGCCGCCATGACCAGCTGGATCGCCCGACGCACCAGTGTGTCCACGAGCGCCGAGTGCACGGTGATGACCCGGCTCGAGGCCAGGCCGCGGGCCATGAGCTCGCTGACCAGCTGCGGGACCCCGCGGTAGCGGTGCTCCAGCTCCGTCACCGTGGTCGCGCGCCGCAGCTGCTCGTGCAGGGCCGCGCCGGCGGTCGTCGAGGACACCACGAAGTCGATCGGGGCGACCGCGCCGCACAGCTCGCCCGTGCGGTCGGTGACGAGGACGACGTCAGCCGCGCGCTCCAGGACCTTGATGAGCGCCTCGGTCGCCGACGCCCCGAGCTGGACCCTCGGCGGGTCGGGGTCCATGACCTCGGCGACCGGGGTGGTCGTGGGCAGGGCGGACGCGACGACGTCGCGGATGGCCGCGTCGGTGAGCAGCCCGAAGCGTCCGGGGGCGATCCGGACGGCGGCGTAGCCGAGGTCGGCCTGGGCCATCCGCAGGGCGGCGTCGGCGATCGACGCCGCGGGGTCGACGACCAGCGGTGCGCGCGCCACGAGGTCGTCGACGAGCGTGTACGCGGGGACCCCGACGGCGCGCTGGTTGGTCGTCCAGACCTCCTGCGCGAGGAAGCGGGCACCGCGGCGGGACGCGAAGGCCGGTGCGACGAGGTCGGCCGGCAGCCGCACGACGACCACCCTGCCCACGGCGACGGCCCGTGGCCGCAGCGCCGCTCCGGTGAGCGCGGCGACGTAGCCGAACAGTCCGCCGCTGCCCTCCGTCTTGTCCGGCAGCTCGGTCAGCCGGTCGGTGTTGATCCAGATGTCGACCCGGCCCTCCCACACGACGAAGAGCTCGGCGATGCGGGCGTCAAAGGCGTCGAGGACGACGTCGCCGGCCTCGTACTGCTCGACGACGGCGTGCGCGACGACCCGGGCCAGCTCGGGGGGCTCCAGGGCGTCGAACGGGGCGCAGGAACCCAGGAAGTCGGTCAACGTCGCGGCGTCGAGGTGCACGGGACGGGCGGCGGCGGGCACGACCGTCGATGGTAGGTCGTCACCCGCGTGCCCCGTCCGCGTGCGCCGGACGCGCGGGACCCTGCAGGAGGGCCGGGCCGGCCCTCCTGCAGGGTCCCGCTGCCGGCCCCGTCCGGAGGCTCACCCCGAGCTTGCGAGGGGTGAGGAGGACGGGGTCCTTTCTCAGCCCATCGCGCGGGCGCGGTCCCGCTCCGCCTGGGCGGCGAGGATCTCACCGAGCTCCTCGGTCGGACCGCCCGCGCGCACCGACCAGAAGAAGGAGCCGACGGCGATCAGGACCATGAGGACCAGGTCGACCGGGTTGGCGATGACCGGGTCGTCCATGGGGCCGAACTGCCCGAGGTACGCGACGGCCAACAGTGCGAGGATCGTGGCCACCATCCAGGTCCCGCCACGGATGTGTCGCCGGCCGACCTCGGAGCTCACCGCGTAGAGCCCCGCCATGAACGCGACGACGATGAGCACGATCGCCGTGAAGTACACCGGGAAGTCCCAGCCGCCCTCGCGCTGCTCCTGGTCCAGGGTGGCCAGCCAACCGCCGCCGACCGCGGTGGCGATCCAGGCGACCGTGAACGCCGCGGACAGCACCCAGCTCGGGCCGGGTCGGCTCCAGCCGTGCAGCACGCTGGTGTAGGCCCCGTAGAGCGGGAGCGCGAAGAAGACGATGGTGAACAGGTTGATCAGCGGCACCCAGCCCGCGAAGTAGATGAGCAGGAGGCTCGCGACGTACCCGGCCAGGGCCCAGAAGACGGCCCCCCTGAGCCTGACCGGCCGGGGGAAGTCCGGCGCGGTGCGCCGCAGCACCGCCAGGACCGGGCCGCCCATGACGTAGCTGAGGGTCAGCGCGATCGAGACCATCCCGACGAAGAGGTACCAGCTCGGCGCCGGGAAGAAGAACAGCAGGCCGGCCAGGGTGCACCCGAGGAGGGCCAGGATCGGGGTCCCGTGCCGGTTGATCCGCTGGAAGACCGTCGGCAGCTCGCGGTTGACCGACATCGAGTAGACCGTCCGGGTCCCGATGCCGAGCCACACCCACCCCGTGGCCGCCGGCGAGAGCGCGGCGTCGGAGAGCAGGACGATCGAGAACCAGGCGAACCCGGCCGCGACGACGGCGTTCAGCAGCGGAGCGGACTGCCAGTCGCTGCCGATGAGGCCGGTCCAGTCCCCGGGCTCCACGCCGGCGGCCGCCCAGTCGATCGCCCCGAGGAAGCCGATCTGGAGCAGGAGGTAGATGACCAGCGGGATGATCAGGCCGCCCACGACGATCGCGATCGGGATGTTGCGCTGAGGGTTCACGACCTCGCCACCGAAGTCGAGGATCTGCCGGAGGCCCGAGTAGGCGAAGACGATGCCGCCGCTCGCGAGGGCTCCGAAGACCGCACCGCCGCCCAGCGGCGCGAACCCGCCCCCGATGGTGAAGTTGGCCGAGGAGAACGCGGTGAACATCAGCCCCGCCGTGAGCAGGGGGATGACGATCTTCCAGATGGTGACGTACTTGTTCGACTCGCTGAGCAGCTTCGCGCCGAACGAGTTGAGCAGGAAGAAGACGAAGAGCAGGACGAAGCCGACCAGGATGCCGCGCGGCCACGAGAGCACCGTGATGCCGGCCCGCTCCTCGAGGAAGCCGAGCTCCGGCCAGTTGCCGCCAATGTAGGTGAGGACGGCCTGGACCTCGATCACGGGCAGCGCCAGCGCCGCGATGAGGTAGCCCCAGCCGTTGAACCAGCTGAGGAACGCGCCGTGGGTCAGCCGGGGGTAGCGGACGCCGGCGCCCGAGCGCGGGAGCATGGCGCCGAGCTCCATCCAGGTGACCCCGATGATGCCGAAGAACACCGCGCCGAGGACCCAGGTGAGGATGGAGGCGGGCCCGGCGATGCTCGCGGCGGCGAGCGTGGCGAGGAGCCAGCCGGAGCCCACCTGGACACTGACGGCGAGGGCGATCAGGCCGAAGAGGCTGATCTGTTGCTTGAGATGGGCGTCGCTCGCCTCGTACGCGCCCTCCACCGGGAGGGCATCTGGCGTTGCGGACATGCGAAGTCTCTCCTTGGTCGGATGCGGTGGTGTCGCTGTGCGGTCCCCGTGGATCTCGGTGCCTGGTCGGCTGCTCCGCGGGGTGGACGCGACCGGTCCCGCCTCCTCCGGGAGGGGCGGTCGGGCCGACGACGTCGGTCCGCGGGCAGCACTGGGGCTCGACCGGCGGAGCGCGGCCGAGGGGCTGGGTGGGTCGTCCGCCGGGGTGGCGGCGGCTCGGGTGCGGCTGGCCGTCCCCGTCGACGCGCCCGGCGTCGACGGGGACGGGTCCGCGTCAGTGGCCGGTGGGGGCGCCTGCCCGGCGGGCCCTCCTGCGGGACGACCGCAGGAAGCGCTCGGGCCCGTAGGGGGTGAGCGGGCTCGGGCGGCCCGCGTCGACGTCCCGGGCGAGGTCGCGCACGGTCTTGGCCGTGCTGGGTGCCAGCGTGAGGCCGAGCATGCCGTGCCCGGAGGCGACCAGGACGTTGCCCTCCGGGCGCAGCCGCCCGACGATCGGCAGCCCGTCGGCGGTCATCGGCCGCAGGCCCGCCCACGGCTCGGCGTGCGGGGTGTCCTCGTCCCAGTCGCGGAACCCCTGGGCGGCGGCCCGCTTCACGGCCGCGACCCGGCGGGCGTTGACGCCGAGGTCCATCCCGGCGAACTCCATCGTGCCGGCCAGCCGCAGCCGCCCGTTCAGGGGCGTGACCGCGACGTGCGCGTCCTCGAAGGTCAGCGGCGTGGTCAGCGGCACGGGGGAGGGGGTGTAGTCGACGCTGTACCCTTTGCCCGGGCCGATGGGCAGGGCCGGACCCAGCTTCGCGGCGAGCAGGCCGGTCCACACCCCGGTGGCCAGCACGACCTGGTCGCACTCGACCCGGCCGGTGTCGGTGACCACGGCCGTGGCGCGGTCACCGGCCTGCTCGAAGTCGAGCACGCGGGTGTGCTCGCGCAGCTCCGCCCCCAGTTCACGCAACCGCTTCGCCAGCGCACCGGTCAGCGAGTCCGGCTCGACCTGCCGGTCGTCGGGGAAGAACAGGGCGTGCCGCGCCCGGTCGGACAGGCACGGCTCGCGGTCGTGCAGCGCGTCCGCGTCGAGCAGTTCGGGCACCAGCCCGAACGGCGCGAACGCGTCGTTGAGGCGGACCCGCTCCTCGAAGCTCTCCCGGTTCTCGTAGACCAGCAGCACGCCCTTGCGGTGCATCTCGAACGACAGCCCGTCGTCGGCCCACTCGTCGAGGACCTCGCCACACGTCGAGGCCATCTCCAGGTGCACCTGCAGCGAGCGGCGGAAGTCGCCCTCGTTGCAGTGGCGCGCCATGGTGAGCAGGAAGCGCACGAACGGCGGGGACAGCGACGGCCGCACGAACAGCGGGCTGTCCGCCTTGAGCATCCACTTCAGGCCCTGCAGCACCATCCCGGGCGCCGGTACCGGCGTCGCCTCGGCCATCGTGATCTTGGCCGCGTTGCCGTGCGACGCCCCCGCGCCCAGCGCACCGGCGTCCAGGACGGTCACCTCGTGCCCGTCGCGGACCAGCTCGTACGCGCTGCCGAGTCCGACGATGCCGCCGCCGACCACCACGATCTTCACTGCGCTACCTCCCTCCTGCGTGGGACCGCGCGCGGCGTCAGTCGACGACCTCGACGCCCGCGGCGCGCAGCAGCCGGGCGAACTCGGCCCGGGCCTCCCCGTCGAGCAGCGCGAAGGGCTTGCGCACCGGGCCGGTCGCGTACCCGCGCAGCTGCATGCCGGTCTTGACCGCGGCGGCGTAGTTGTACTGCTCGAGCAGGCGGCAGATCGGGTAGACCTTCGCCCACAGCTCGCGGCCGCGGACCAGGTCGCCGTCCACGGCCAGGGCGTCCCACAGCTGCCGGGACAGCTCGGGGATGACGTTGGTCGCGCCCCACACCGAGCCCTTGGCGCCGGCGGCGAGGCCGTAGAAGGTCAGGGTGTCCCAGCCGTTGAACGCCGTGATCCGATCCGCGTGCAGCTGCAGCAGCTCGGTCAGCCCGACCGCGTCGCCGGAGGTGTCCTTGAGGTAGCGCACGCCCTCGACCTCGGCCAGCGAGGCGATCTCGGCAGGGGTCAGGCTGAGCCCGGAGGCCGACGGGATGTTGTAGAACATGATCGGCAGCTGCGAGGCGGCGTGGATCTCGCGCAGCAGCTCCTTGAAGGTGGACAGCTCCACCGCGTCGTAGAACGGCGGCACCACCATCAGCGCCGAGGCGCCGGCCTGGGCCGCGTGCGCGGCCAGGTCGACCGCGTCGCGGGTGGACAGCGCGCCGGTGCCGGCCACCACGGGCACCCGCCCGCCGGCGGACTTGACGACCAGCTCGGTCAGCTGCTTGCGCTCGTCCAGGCTCAGGGTGGTGAACTCCCCGGTGCTCCCGCCCGGGACCAGGCCGTGGGCCCCCTCCCGGATCAGCCGGTCGACGTGGGCGTCCAGGGCGGCGGCGTCGATCTCGCTGCCGTCGGCGGTGAAGGGGGTGACGAGCGCGACGAGGATGCCGGTCAGGTCAGTGGTGGTCACGACGTGCCTCTCGGTTGCAGGTGGGGTGTGCCCGGGACCCGGGCGGTGCGGACGGGCCGGCCGATGTGGTGCAGATTGTTTGACAATCTTCGGATGACTTGAAAGAGTGAGGGCTGTCACGCGGTTCGTCAAGCCCCGTCCTGACCGGGGCGCGGACCGCAGCCCCCGGACAGGAAGGCCCGACATGGCGACCCCGTCCTCCACCGGCACCCCGTCGTCCACCGGAACCACGACGATCTCGTCGATCGACGTGCACGCGGAGGGTGAGCCCGGCCGGATCCTGCTCGGCGCCCACCTGCTCGTGCGCGGCGCCACCTGGCCCGAACGGATGCGCTGGTGCGCGACGGAGCTGGACTGGCTGCGCCGGTTGCTGCTGCGCGAGCCGCGCGGCCACCCCGCGATGTGCGCGGTCCTCGTGCTGCCGCCGCTGGACCCGGCCGCCGACGTGGGGATCGTCGTCCTCGAGCAGGGCGGGTTCCGGCCGATGTCGGGCAGCAACACGATGTGCGCGGTCACGGCCCTCCTGGAGACCGGCAGCCTGCCCGCGACCGAGCCGGAGACGGTGGTCCGCATCGACACCGCCGTCGGCCCGGTGGAGGCGACGGCCCGGGTCGAGGGCGGGCGGGTGCGCTGGGTCCGGGTGCGCAACGTGCCGTCGTTCGCCTGGGCGCTGGACCAGGGGATCGACGTCCCGGAGTACGGCACCGTCGCCGCCGACATCGCCTTCGGCGGCCAGTTCTACGTGCAGGCCCGCGCCGCGGACATGGGCGTCGCGCTCGGCCCCGAGCACGCCCCCGCCATCGCCCGCGCCGGCACGGCGCTGCTCGCGGCGGCCCGCGAGCAGGTGCCGGTCGCGCACCCCGAGAAGCCGGACGTCGCCGAGATCGCCCTGGTCATGCTGCACGGCCCGGGCGACTCGGCCGGCGTCTCCGGGCGCAACAGCGTCGTCCTGCCGGCCGGCCGGATCACCCTCGACGACCCGGCGTCGTGGCGGGGCACCCTGGACCGCTCACCCTGCGGCACCGGCACCTGCGCCCGCATGGCCGCGCTCCACGCCCGCGGCGAGCTCGACCTCGGCGTCCCCTTCGTGCACCAGGGCGTCCTGGGGACGACGTTCCGCGGCCTGCTGCACGAGCGCACGACCGTGGGCGGGCACGACGCCGTGGTGCCCTCGATCCAGGGCCGGGCGTGGATCACCGGCTACGCGCAGCACGTCCTGCAGCCCGACGACCCGTTCCCCACGGGGCTGACCGTGGGCGACATCTGGAGCACCGTCCGCGACTGACCACGCGGACGCCGCCGTCCCGAGCGACACCCCACCCCGACCCACACCCGAGGAGCAGCATGTCCGCCGCCACGTCCCCCGCCATCGACGACACGGGCCAGCAGTTCATCGGCGGCCGCCGCCGCCGCGGCAGCTCGTCCGACCCCCTCACGGTCACCAACCCCTCGAACGGCGAGGTCGTCGCCACCGACACCCTCGCCTCGGTCGACGACGTCGACGCCGCCGTCGCCGCCGCGAAGGCCGCGTTCCCCGGCTGGGCGGGCGCGACGCCCGCCGAGCGCTCCACGGCGATGCACCGGCTGGCCGCCGAGCTCGACGCCGTCGCCGGCGAGCTCGCCACAGCCGAGAGCCGCCAGGCCGGCAAGCCGATCCGGCTCACCCGGGGCTTCGACGTCCCCGGCACCGTGGACAACGTCTCCTTCTTCGCCGGCGCCGCCCGCCACCTCGAGGGCAAGGCCAGCGCCGAGTACTCCGGCGAGCACACCTCGACGATCCGCCGCGAGCCGATCGGGGTGGTCGGCTCGATCGCCCCGTGGAACTACCCCCTGCAGATGGCGGCCTGGAAGATCCTGCCCGCCATCGCCGCCGGCAACACGATCGTGCTCAAGCCCGCCGAGCTCACCCCCACCACCTCGGTCGCCTTTGCCGTGGCCGCGCAGCGCGCCGGCATCCCCGACGGCGTGGTCAACGTCCTCACCGGGCGCGGCTCGGTCGTCGGCGAGGCGCTGGTGACCCACCGCGACGTCAGCATGGTCTCCTTCACCGGCTCCACGCGGGCGGGCAGCCGGGTCGGCTCGCTGGCCGCCGGCCTGGTCAAGCGGGTGCACCTGGAGCTGGGTGGCAAGGCCCCGTTCGTCGTGTTCGACGACGCCGACCTCGAGGCCGCCGCCCGGGGGGCGGTCGCGGGATCCCTGATCAACGCCGGGCAGGACTGCACCGCGGCGACCCGCGCCTACGTGCAGCGCCCGCTCTACGACGCCTTCGTCAGCCGCGTCGCCGAGCTCATGTCCCAGGTCGTGGTCGGGCCCGTCGACGACCCGGCCACCGACCTCGGGTCACTGATCTCCCTCAACCACCGCGACAACGTCGCCGGCATGGTCGACCGCGCCCGCCAGGCCGGCGCCAAGGTCGTCACCGGCGGGCGTCCCGGCACCGGCGCCCTGCAGGCCGGCGCCTACTACGAGCCGACCCTCGTGGTCGACGCGGCGCAGGACTCCGAGATCGTCCAGGACGAGGTGTTCGGCCCGGTCCTGGTCGCGCTGCCCTTCGACGGCGACGACGAGGGTCTGGCCCTCGCCAACGACACCCCCTACGGCCTGGCCGCCTCGGCCTGGACCAGCGACGTGTTCCGCGCCCAGCGCGCCTCCGCCGGGATCGCCGCCGGCTGCGTGTGGATCAACGACCACATCCCGATCATCAGCGAGATGCCGCACGGCGGGTACAAGGCCTCCGGCTTCGGCAAGGACATGTCCACCTACTCGTTCGACGAGTACACCCAGGTCAAGCACGTCATGTCGGCGTTGTCCCGGCAGCCGCGCAAGGACTGGCACGACGTGATCTTCACCAGCCCGGCCGCGGAGGGCGAGCACCACGCCTCCCGCGTCATGACCGCCTGAGCCGACCCCGTCGCGGGCGCACCCGGTCGTCCGGCGCGCCC
>NZ_JBJGYN010000046.1:0-38327 GCF_054050015.1 Geodermatophilus sp. SYSU D01176
CGGCCGAGCTCATGCAGGCCGGGGCGCACGGGTCGACCTTCGGCGGCAACCCGATCGCCGCCGCGGCCGCGCTGGCCGTGCTGGACACGATCCGCGACGAGGGGCTGCTGGAGCGGGCCAAGGAGCTGGAGCACCGGTTCACCGCCGGCATCGAGGCCCTGGCCCACCCCGCGGTGCGCGGCGTGCGCGGGAGGGGGGCGCTGCTCGGCGTCGTCCTCACCGCGCCGGTGGCCGGGGCGCTGGAGGCGGCGCTGCGGGAGGCCGGCTTCCTCGCCAACGCCGTCGCCCCCGACGTGCTGCGGCTGGCGCCGTCCCTGGTGCTCACCGACGCGCAGGTCGACGCCTTCGTCGCCGCCCTGCCCACCGCCCTGGACGCGGCGGTGACGGCGATCGCCAGGACGGTGGCGGGCCCCGGGAGCACGTCCCCCCAACGACAGGAAGTGAACCGATGACCTCGCGTCAGGACGACCTCGACTTCTTCGCCCTGTTCCCGGGAGGTCCCGAGGAGTCGCTCACCACGACGACCGGTTCCCGTTCCCCGGGCGACACCCCCGTATACCGCTTCCACGACAACCTCGTCGAGGAGCTCGGCGGCCTGGGGGCGCGGTGCTCGCGGCTGAGCCGGTACTTCGAGCTGTCCTGCGACCGCCGGCCGGCAGCCGTCGCCCTGGAGTGCGACGGCGAGCGGATCTCCTACGCGGACCTGGACCACCGCGCCAACCGCCTGGCCAACCTGCTGATGAGCCGGGACGTCAGGGCCGGGTCACGGGTCGGCATCCTGCTCAACCGTTCGGTGGACACCTACGTGGCCCTGCTCGGGATCACCAAGACTGAGGCGACCTTCGTCCCCATCGACCCGGCGGCGCCGGCCGACCGGCTGCTGTACATCGCCGAGGACTCCGCCCTCGACCTGGTGGTGACCACGACGGAGTTCGCCGCGTCGACCGCCGCCCTGCCGTGCCGGAGCCTCCACCTCGACCAGGAGCGGCCGCAGCTGGCGGTGCAGCCGAGCACGCGTCCGGCCGTCGGGACCGACGGTGACCCCGTCTGCTACATCATCTACACCTCGGGATCCAGCGGCCGCCCCAAGGGCGTGGCGGTCGCCCAGTCGAGCATCTGCAACTTCATCGGCATCGTGCCGTCCCTGTACGGGGTCGAGCCCACCGACCGCGTCTACCAGGGCATGACCATCGCCTTCGACTTCTCCATCGAGGAGATCTGGCCCACCTGGGCCGTGGGCGCGACCGTGGTGGCCGGTCCGACCGACGGCCGCCGGGTCGGGTCGGGTCTGGCCGACTTCCTCGAGGACAACGAGATCACGATGATCTACTGCGTCCCGACCGTGCTGGCCACGCTGGACCGTCTCCTGCCCCGGATCCGCACGGTGAACGTCGGCGGCGAGGCCTGCCCCCGCGAGCTGGTCGACCGGTGGGGACCCGGCCGCCGGATCCTCAACACGTACGGGCCCACCGAGACCACCGTCACCTGCACGATGGCCGAGCTCCGGCCGGGCAAGCCGGTGACCATCGGCCGCCCGTTGCCGACCTACCGGGTGATGCTCCTGGACGACGACCGGCAGCCGGTCCCGGCAGGAGCGGTCGGGGAGATCTGCGTCGGCGGGCCCGGGGTCGCCGTCGGCTACGTGAACCGCCCGGACCTCACCGCCGACCGGTTCATCCCCGACCCCCGCGGCATCCCGGGTGAGCGCATCTACCGCACCGGCGACCTGGGCCGCTTCCTGCCCGACGGTGAGCTGGAGTACCTGGGACGGGCGGACAGCGAGGTCAAGGTGCGGGGGCACCGCGTGGACCTCCAGGAGATCGAGAGCGTCCTCCTCGAGCACGACGAGGTGACCGGGGCGGTGGTGACGCTCCTGCCGTCCCCCGACACCGGCGGGGAGCTCGCGGGCTACGTCGTCCTGCGGGACGGCGCTGCGGCGGACCCGTCGGGCGACCGGGTCGACGAGGTCGTCGACGAGCTGCACCAGCGCCTGACCAACCAGATGCCGCCGTACATGGTCCCGGCCTACCTGGACGTGGTCGACGCCATCCCGATGCTGCCCAGCGGCAAGGCCGACCGCGGCCGGCTGCCCGAGCCGAGTCGCCCCCGGCTCATCCGCTCCGACCAGGAGTACCTGCCGCCGACCACGCCGGCGGAGGCGTGGATCGCCGGCGTGTGGGAGGAGACCCTCCGGCTGGCCCCGGGCTCCGTCTCGGTGGACGCCGACTTCTTCGAGGCGCTGGGCGGGCACTCCCTCGTCGCGGCGAACGTCGTCTCCACGATGCGGGAGAGCGACCTGGGCGCCGGCCTGTCGATCCTGGACTTCTACCGGCATCCCACGGTGCGGGCCCTGGCGGCCTTCCTCGAGGCCGGTGTCGGCGCCCAGCCGGACACCGACGGGCTCCCGCCGCGCGAGCCGCGGCCCGAGCCGCCGTCCGCCGGGCGGGTCGTCCGGTTCGGGATCGCGCAGGCAGCCGTCATCGTCGCCGTCGTCCTGCTGTTCCTGTGGCCGGTCGCGCTCGCCTACGGTCTGCACGACGGGCAGCCCTCCGGCGCCCTGATCAGGGACCTGGCGATCGCGCTGCCCACGGTCTTCCTCCTGACGCGGTGGGTGCTGCCGATCGTCGGCGCGCGGCTGCTGTCCCGCGGACTGGAGGTCGGTGACCACCCGCTCTGGGGTGCCATGCACCTGCGCGTGTGGACGATCGAGAAGCTCGTGACCATCTCGCCGCTGACCGTGCTCAGCGGTTCCCCGTGGGCGGCGACCTACCTGCGGCTGGCCGGCGCGCGGGTGGACGACGAGTCCCACGTCGGGACGGCGGACGTCTCGCTGCCCGCGCTCCTGCGGGTGCACACCGGGGCCACCGTCGGCTACGGCACCCAGCTGCACGGTCACCGGGTGGCGGAGGGGGTCCTCTCCCTCGCCCCTGTCACGGTCGGCGCCGGAGCGGTCGTCGGGTCCGAGTGCGTCCTGGAGTGCGGGTCGGAGGTGGGCGCCTCGGCCATCCTCCGCGAGCAGTCGCTGCTCCAGTCCGGGAGGACGATCCCGGACGGGGAGACCTGGGCGGGCTCCCCGGCACGCCCGGCGCCGGAGGCGATCGACCCGGTCGTCGAGCTGATGGCCAGTTGCGCGGCCGCGCCCCGCACCTGGTCGCGCACGCTCCTGGCCGGCTTCGCCGGTGGGGTCCTGCTGCTGGAGCTCCTGCCGTTTCTGATCATGCTGCCGGTGGTGGCGGTCGTCTGGTGGGCCCTGCTCACCTTTGGGACGGCGGTCGCGCTGCTCGCCGCCGCACTGTCGGGTCCGCTGTTCGTGGCCTCCTCGTGCGCGCTGATCCTGGGGGTCCGCCGCTTGGTCCTGCCCGGGACGCCGGAGGGTGTGCACCACCTCCGTTCCCAGCTCGGCCTCGAGAAGTGGCTCGGCGACAAGCTCCTCGAGCTGAGCCTGCTGCTGAACAACACGATGTACTCCACCCTCTACACGCCCGTCTGGCTGCGCGCGTTGGGGACGAGGGTCGGCAAGGGGGCCGAGGTCTCGACGATCTCCCACATCGACCCCGACCTGCTCACCCTGGGCGAGGGCTGCTTCGTCGCCGACATGGCCACCGTCGGGAGCGCGACGTACGCCAACGGCCACGTGGCCTTCCGGTCCACCGAGATCGGGTCCCGTGCCTTCGTCGGGAACGCCTCGTACATCCCGGCGGGCACGACCATGGGGGACGGGTCGCTGATCGGTGTGCGCAGCGTCCCGCCGCCCGCCGGGGTGGAGGCCGGGACGTCGTGGCTGGGCTCCCCGCCCTTCTTCCTGCCGCGCCGGGAGCTGTTCGAGGACTTCACCGAGGCGGAGACGTTCACCCCGTCCCGGCGGCAGGTCCGTGCCCGCTACGCGATCGAGTTCCTCCGCATCGTGCTGCCGAGCTCGCTGCTCGCCGTCGCCATGTTCGCCACGCTGTACGGGCTGTCCGCGCTGGCCGTCTCGTGGGGCACCGTGGCGACCGTCCTGCTGGCCCCCGTGGTGGCGCTGGCGTCCAGCGTCGGCGTCCTCCTGTTCGTGGCCGCGCTCAAGTGGCTCGTCGTCGGCCGCTACCGGCCGCGCGTGCGACCGCTGTGGAGCGGCTTCGTCCGCCGGACGGAGTTCGTCACGGGGATCTACGAGGCGGCGGCGGTGCCGGCCTTGCTCACCTTCCTCACCGGCACGCCCCTGCTCGGCCCGGCGCTGCGGCTGTTCGGCGCCCGCGTCGGCCGGCGGACCCTGCTCGGCACCACCTACCTCACCGAGTTCGACCTCGTGACCATCGGGGACGACGTCTCGGTGGGCGCCAACGCGTCACTGCAGACCCACCTCTTCGAGGACCGCGTCATGAAGATGGACCACGTCACGCTCCGCGACCGCGCCAGCGTCGGGGACAAGGCCGTCGTCCTGTACGGCTCCGTCGTCGAGGAGGACGCCACGCTGGCCGCCCTCTCCCTCGCGATGAAGGGCGAGGTGCTCCCAGCGGGCACGACCTGGTCCGGCATCCCGGCGCAGAAGGTCAACCGTACGCCGACGCCACCGCCGGCACGGAACGGACGCCGGGTCTTGACCGGCTCCGCGACGACGGGGACCCGGCGATGACGGCCGGCCCGCGGGTGCCCCAGCCGGAGGTCGTCGACCCGTCCGGCGGGGCCACCGCGACGACCGTCGCGACCCGCGAGGTCGTGCCGCTGAGTCACGCCTGCGAGCCGGCCGCCTCGGGGGACGTCTCCGGCACGCCCGCGAGCACGCAGGTGGAGAGGCGTGCTCGCACCCGCCTCGTGGGGATCGACGCCGCCCGGGGTGTCGCCCTCGTCGGCATGATGGCCGTGCACAACTTCGCGGCCACGGACGAGGACGGGACGGCGTCCCTGGCGTGGAGCGTGGCCGCCGGGAAGTCGGCCGCGCTCTTCGCGCTCCTCGCAGGTGTGGGGATCGCCTTCGCCAGCGGCGGCCGGCGCCGTCCGACGGGACGCCGGTGGACCGCCGAGGCGGCCTCGTTGCTCGTCCGCGCCCTCGTGATCGGCGCGGTGGGCCTCCTGCTGGGCCACGTGGTCCCGGCCGACCTCGCGTCGGTGATCCTGCCGTACTACGCGGTGCTGTTCCTGCTGGCCATCCCGCTGCTGTCCCTGTCCATCCGGGCTCTCGTGGGGCTGGCCGCGACGATCGCCGTGGCGATGCCCCTGCTGAGCCACGTGCTCCGCGCCGGCACGGAGTTGGTGGACCCCGTTCCGAACCTGACCTTCGGCGCACTGGTCGACGACCCGCTGCACGCGCTGCGCGACCTGACCCTCACCGGCGTCTACCCCGCGTTGCCGTGGATGGCCTACCTCTGCGCCGGTCTGGCCGTGGGGCGTGCGCTGCTGACCTCGCGCCGGACCGTCCTGGTCGTCCTGCTGGTCGGGGCCGGTCTCGCCGTGGCCGCGCGGATGGTCTCCTGGCTGCTGCTCGACGTCGTCGGCGGGCGGGCGCGGCTGGAGTCGGTCGCCCTGCAGTCCATGAGCCAGGTGGAGTTCGCGGCGTTCCTGCGGGAGGGCGCGAGCGGGGTCACGCCATCGGACACCCCGTGGTGGCTGGCGACGACCCTGGCGCACTCCAGCACCCCGCTCGACCTCGCGTACACGATCGGTGTCGCGCTCGTGGTGGTGGCGGTCTGCATCCTCGTGGGCCGTGCCACCACGGCTCTCCTCCGGCCGCTGGCAGCCGCGGGGAGCATGACCCTGACCTTGTACAGCCTCCACCTGCTGCTGCTGAGCTCCCCTGACCTCCCCGGGGGTTCGAGGGGTTTCGTCCTGCAGTGCACCGTGGTGGTGGCCTTCGCCCTGGTGTGGAGCCGCTTCCACGCACGGGGTCCGCTCGAGGAGTTCGTCGCCCGGCTGTCGGGGGCGGCGCGTCGAGCGGTGGGGGACGGTCGACGACCGCGGAATGCCGGTGCGCCCCCCGCCGCGTGAGGGACCGGCGCCCGCGGTGGACGACCGGGCGCCGGCGCCGGTACCGGGGGATCTCGGCGCCGATCCCACCCAGGACCTGCGGGACCGGGTGCTCCCGCTCGGTGCGCACGGGGGCGGCTGAGCCGGCCGGGGACGCTCGTGCCCCGGCTGTGCACGGGGGGCAGCCGGGGCACGAGCGGACACGGACCGTGGCCGACGCGCTGCGGCCACTGGTGCACCTCTCCGGGCGGGAGACCGGCCGGGCGAGGACGTCGCCGCCCTAGGCTGGGGCGTCGGGGACGCGCACGACCGGGATCGAGCGAGAGGCGGGGGGCACCATGTCGTGGCTGGTCACCGGCGGCGCCGGGTACATCGGGTCGCACGTCGTCCTCGCGATGCGCGCCGCGGGCGAGGACGTCGTGGTGCTCGACGACCTGTCCTCGGGTGTGCCGGCGCGCATCGGCGAGGTCCCCCTCGTGCTCGCCGACGTCGCCGACGGCGCGGCGGTGGCCCGCACGGTGCGCGAGCACGGGGTGCGCGGGATCGTGCACCTCGCGGCGAAGAAGCAGGTCGAGGAGTCGGTCCGGCAGCCGCTGCGGTACTACCGGGAGAACGTCGAGGGGCTGCGCGCACTGCTCGAGGCGGTCACCGCCGCGGGCGTGGAGCGGTTCGTGTTCTCCTCCAGCGCCGCGGTCTACGGCGCACCCGACGTCGACCTCGTCGACGAGCGCACCGAGTGCCGGCCGGTGAACCCCTACGGGCGGACCAAGCTGATCGGCGAGCAGCTGCTGGCCGACGTCGCCCCCGCGACCGGGCTGCGCTACGCCGCGCTCCGCTACTTCAACGTCGCCGGCGCCGCCGACCCCACGCTCGCCGACCGCGGCGCGGCCAACCTCGTGCCGCTGGTGTTCCGGCAGCTGGCCGCGCGCCGCCCGCCGCAGGTATTCGGCGACGACTACGACACCCCCGACGGCACGTGCATCCGCGACTTCGTGCACGTCGCCGACGTCGCCTCCGCTCACGTCGCGGCCGCCGCCGCGCTCGCCGACGGGCGCATCCGGGACCTGACGGCCAACATCGGACGCGGCGAGGGGGTGTCGGTGCGGGAGATGGTGGCGGCGATCCGCCGGGTCACCGGTACCGCGGACCAACCCTGGTCCGAGCCGGTGGTCGCCCCGCGCCGTGCCGGGGACCCGGCGCGCGTGGTCGCGTCGGCCGAGCTCATCCGCCGCGAGCTCGGCTGGTCCGCGGCCCACGGGGTCGAGGAGATGGTCGCCTCGGCGTGGGCGGGCTGGCAGGCGCAGGCGCAGGCGGCGCGGGCCGTGTCGGCGGGCTGAAGGGCCGGCTCCCGCCCGGGGAGTCCCGCCCGGGAAGTCCCGCCCGGGAAGTCCCGGCCATCCAGGGCGGGAGCCGGTCGCGGGTCCAGGCCGGCAGGTCGTCGACCGCCGCTCCGTGCGCCCGCGACGGGATCCGGCCTGCCGTGCGACCTGCGTGCGGGCAGGATCTCCCGACTCCTCAGGAGCCGCCTGCTGTGCGCTGCGCCTCCCCGGCGCCGAGGCGGCGCACGGTCCGGTGGAGGAACCGGTGCGCCCGCAGCGCGGTCGGGAACCACAGCGGCGGCGGCGCGTGCACGCACCGGTCGGGCAGCCCGTGGCGGCGCACACCCTCCCGGCTCGCCGCCACGTCGTAGTCCACCTGCAGGAACTCCACGCCCCCGGTCGTGTCGTCGAAGACCGCGCAACGCGCTCGCGGGCGGCGCTCGCGCTGCCGGGACTGCCCGACACTGCCGGGGTTGAGCAACCGCGGCGCGGTCGCCGGCGCGGCCGCACGACGGGCCGGCACCGTGCCCGTCGCGGCGTCGAGGAGCCACGGCTGGTGGGTGTGGCCGAGGACGAGGGTGTCCGCGCCGGGCGCTTCCCCGGGGAGCCGGGCGAGCAGCTCGACCGCCCGGCTCTCCCTCAAAACGTACTCCTCGGGGCTGTCCAGCGACCCGTGCGTCATGAGCACCCGGCCGGACCGCAGCGTGGTGGGGAGCGACTCCAGGTACGCGCGGACGTCGGCGTGCAGCAGCGAGCGGTGCAGGTCCGCGCTGAGCCGGGCGTAGGACGGGAACCTCGTCGGGGGCAGCCGGTCGAGGACGAGCAGGTCGTGGTTGCCGAGCACGCACTGCGCGCCGGCCTCGGCCAGCACCGTCACGCACTCGTTCGGCTGCCCCCCGTACCCGACGAGGTCCCCCGCGACCAGCAGCCGGTCCACGCCCCGGCGCTGCAGGCTGGTGAGGACCGCCTGCAGCGCCGGGAGGTTGGCGTGGACGTCCGACAGGACACCGGTGCGCATCAGCCGGCCGAGCGCAGCGGCAGCCGCCGCCGGAGCCTGTGGTACGCCGGCTCCAGCGCTCCGGCGAGCATGGGGACCGGATCGGACAGGTCCAGCGGGGTCTTGACCTCCGCCGCCGCCGCCCAGCGCACCCAGGTCCACATGTCCATGCCCGCCTCGCGTGCGGCGAGGTAGTCGCGCTCCAGCCGGCACCACGCCACACCGGGACGGGCCGGCGTCCGGGGAGGCCGGGGGAGACCGACGAGGTCGGCCCACACGACGGCGGGGATGTTCACGCCGGCCGCGGCCCCGACGTTGTGCCACATGTTGAACCGTGGATTGACCTCGAGCAGCCAGAGCCGACCCCCGGTGTCGCGCTTGAAGTCGAGCTTGGCCACCCCGCGCAGGTCCAGAGCCTCGACGATCTCGCGGCCGAGCCGGACGACGTCAGGCGCGTCGGAGGTGACCACCGCGGTCGAGTGGCCCAGCGCCATGGGGTAGGTGCGGACCTTGCGCCCGGTGAACTCGGCGGCCACGGACCCCGAGGAGTCGACGTAGACGTGGTAGCTCTCGATGCGGGTCTCCGGACCCGGGACCGGCTCCTGGACGATGACCTGCGGGTGCTCGGCGTGCAGCAGGTCCACGAGGGCGTCGAGTTCCCCCTGGTCCCGGACGATCGCGGCCTTGGCCGGGGTCGCCACGTCCCAGCGCCTCTCCCGGCGGAGCGGCTTCACCAGCAGGGGGAAGGCCAGCCGGGGGTCGAGCACCGGCCGGGTGAGGTCGAGCACCTGACCCCGCGGCACCGGGAGCTCCGCCTCCGTCGCGAGCTCCTGGAAGGCGGCCTTGTCGACCAGCCGCTCGACGAGGTCGGCCTCGGGGACCACGAACCGCAGGGCGGGTGCGAGCTCGTCCCGTCGACGGGAGATCAGGAGGAGGTCGTCGTCGGCCTGGTAGAAGAGGACCGAAGGGCCCGGGTGGCCGGCTGCGTCCGTCAGCACGGCGCTGACCAGCGCGTCCTCGTCGGGACGCGGGTCGGACAGCCACCCCGAGACGTAGCGGGAGAAGCGTTCGGGTCTCGTGGGCGCGCCGATGATGGTCACCGGGGCGCCCACCGCGTGCAGCGGCACGGCGAGGTCCAGGTAGCCCATGACGAGAGCGCGTCCGCCCTGACCGGATGACACCGCTGTCCCTCCCGTGCGCGGTGCCCACGACCGGAGGTCGGTCGGAGCCGGTCGGTCCTGCGGTGTCCTGCCCGGCCGGCCGACGGCGTGGGCTGCGTCCGCGGGGCGGGCTCCGGTGCCTCCCCTGGGTGGCAGGAAGTAGGTCTCCGGCGCCAGCGGGATCTCCCCGGTCGGGAACAGCGCCTCGACCTGGGAGCGGTACCCCTTGATCAGGATCTGCTTGGTGTCGAGGTCCCGGTCCCAGGTCACCGGTGTGAGCCCCCGTGCCGCGAGGTAGCCGGCGTCCGGGGAGTCCCGTTGGTCGTAGGGGAAGTCGGAGTACAGCACGGCGGGCCGCGGCTGCCGCTCCGCGAGGGAGCGGGTCAGCAGGTGGTCGACGTGCCGGCCGACCCCGGCCGGGCCGAACACCAGGCCGGCGTCGATGCGGTCGGCCAGGGAGCGCAGCTCTGCGTCGAGCCGATCGACGAGCGTGTGGTCCCCCCGCGAGACCCGGCCCTTGTCGATGTCGAGACGGAACGTGGGGTAGCGGTGGACGAGCTCGGGGATGACGCGGCCGAGCCGGGTCACGGTCGGCGGCACCTCCCGCCGCCGGAAGAGGGCGTCGGGCGCCCCGAGGTGGACGTGCTCCACGCCGAGACCGGCCAGCACGTCGACGTCCTCCTGCCGCCGGGCCGCGTACAGCTCGGTGGCATCGCCGATGGTGCACTGCCTCAGGAAGGCACCCGCTGCACGGGTGTGCGGCGGCGGAGCGGCTTCGGTGAACAGGGTGGCCACCGTGACCCGGGTCCGCCTGGCCAGCGTGCTCAGCAGCGCACCGCAGGACAGGACGGCGTCGTCGAGGTGGGCGGAGAGGACGAGGATCCCCTGCCCCTCGGCGACCACCTCTTCCAGGCGCGCGGACAGCGGGTCGCTCATCGGGTCTCCAGTTCGTTCGTCGGGACGTGCTGTGGCCGCCGCACCAGGTGGAGAACGGCTCCGCCGAGCAGCAGGACCGCGAGGATCCAGATGACCGGCACGGGTCTGGCCAGTGCGAGGAGGACCACCACGACGCCGGTGGCCAGCAGCGCACGCACCGCCTCGCGGGTGGTGCGGGGAGGCAGGAGCGGCGCTGCGGCGACCCACAACGCACCGGTGGCGACGAGCGCGGCCAGCGCCACGCCGGTGGCCAGACCCGGGACCCCGCCGAGCTCCCAGCCCAGCAGCAGGCCGGCAGGCATCACGACGACGGCTGTCAGCAACCCCGCCTGGCACCGCCGGTAGGCGCGCATCCCGAGCAGGACCGACGTGAACATCGTGAGCGCGGCGTAGCCGACCCCCGCGGCGGCGAGCGCCGGGAGCAGCGTCAGGGAGCCGGCGTAGCGCTCCGGGAAGACCAGCAGCATGAGCTCGCGCGGCACGGTGGCCACGACTGCCGCCGCCGAGAAGGCCAGCACGGCGAAGGAGCGCATCGTCGTCGCCAGGATGTGGTGCGTGCGCGCCTGACGGCTGCGGAGGAGGGGGAAGGCGACGGCGACCGCGCCGGCCGCCACGTACACCGGGGCCTTGGCCAGCGTGGAGAGCGCCTGGTAGCCGGCACTCTCCGCGTCGGGGGCGGCGAGGACGGCGACGAGGACCACGTCGGCACCGACCAGTGCGTAGACGATCAGCTGCGTGACGGCGATGTCGCCCGTCTCCGACCAGCGTGCCCGTTCCCGCAGGACGTCGGGCCGCCACGCCAGGTCGCGCCACAACGTCCGCGGCGCGGTGAGCAGGACGACCGCCGAACCCGCGATGAAGCCGGTCAGGGCGCCACCGGCGCCCCACCCCGCGAGAACGACCCCGACGCCCACGAGGAGGCGGGTGCCGACCTCGGCCACGAGGACCACCGCGTTGCGGACGAACCGCAGTTCGCCGTGGAACCAGCTCCAGGCCGGGCTGGCCAGGAAGAGCACGAGCGCCGAGCCGGCGACCGCGGCGACCACCGTCGCCGGGGCGAACGTGGCGGTCACCAGTCCGACGACGAGGGCGGAGAGCAGACCTCCCCCGACCGACACGGACCAGGCGAACGCCACGCCGCGGCGCCGCTCCTCCGATCGCGGCGAGGAACTGCGGATGACGTGCGTGAGGGGCAGCGGGAGCAGCGCCGCAGCCAGCACGCCCACGGTCCCGAGCAGCGTCGCGGCCGCGGCGTAGACGCTGTAGGACGGTGCGTCCAGCACGTGGGCCAGGACGAGAGCGCCGACGTAGCTGATCACCGCGGTCAGGGCCATGGACGCCGAGACCAACGTGCCCTGCGAGGAGACGAGGCTGCCGTCGACGGGCGCATGGCCGGCAGGGTCCCCGGGGACGACGGTCCCGGCGGACGGCGGGACGCCGTTCACCGGGCACCCGCGTCCGTGCCGGCAGGGGCGGCCGCGGTCAGCCGGCCGGCGATCGCCCGGAGCCGGCGGTCGGCGGAGGTCAGGGGCAGACGCTCGAAGCGCAACGCCGTGTAGGGCACGGCCCGGGCCCCGAAGCGCTCCTTGAAGGTCCCCACCCCGGATCCTGGCTCGGACTCCCCCATCAGGAACCAGCGGGACCCCGCGCCGCAGGCGTCCTCGATGGCCAGCGACTGCAGCAGCGTGCCGGCGTTGGTCCGGCCTGCCAGGTCCGCGTCCATCGCCGACATCCAGCCGTACGCCTGCTCGCCGAAGTGCAGGTGGGCATAGGCGGCCACGGGCTGACCCCGGAGGTGCGCCGTCCGGAGCGTGAGCATCGGACCCAGCGCAGAGAGGGCGGAGGCGAGCTGGCCGCCTCGATCGCGGTTGAGGTCGACGAGGCGGGCCAGCCAGCGCGGCTGGCGCCGCTGCTGTGCCCAGCGCTCCACGGAGCGGCGGTTCAGCTCGGCGAAGACCTCGACGCTCGCCCGGTCCCGTCCCTCGCGCACGTCGAGCGGCTGCCGCATCCCTCGGCGGACGTTCTTGCGGGTGGCCTTCCGGTACCGCTCCCGCCACACCCTCGGGAAGCCGCCGCGGAGATCGAGGACGTGGGCCACGAACGGCACTCGGACCGCCCGGCCGGGTGCGGCCGCGGACCACTCACCGGCGGCGAGCGGTTGCGGCACGAGCCCCGCCCGGAGGACCGGACGGTTCGCCAGGTCGGCCAGCACCGTGCGTGCTGCCGCAGCGGGCGCCCGGCCTCCGGGGACGAGTGGCCCTCCGTAGCCGTAGCCGTAGGGCATCGACTCCGCGGTGACCCGCACCCCGGCGCGGACGCGGGCGACCAGCGGCAGCAGCACCCTGGTCCCGTCGGCGAACTCGTAGAGCCGGCTGGCGTCGGCCCAGGAGCGACCGTGGCACAACCAGTCGGTCCACTCGGGGGTCTGGGTGGGCAGCGCGCCGGGATCGGCGGAGAGCAACTGCCGCCACACGTCCCGCGGTGCGGGGGTGACGACGTGGACGTCGTGTGCCGGGGACCCGCCGGACGGGACCGATGAGGACCGGGCGGGCTGCAGGAGGGCCGCTCCGAGGCCGGCGACCTGGCGGGCAGCGCTCACCGTGCACCTCCGTCCGCACGGGCGGGCCCGGCGGCGAGCTGGTTGACGAGCCCCCGGAGCCGCCGCCCGGCAGTCGTCACGGGGAGCCGCTCGAAGTGCACGGCCGACCAGGGGACGGGGACCCCGCCGAAGCGCTCCTTGTACGCCGCCACTCCGGAGCCGGGATCGGACTCTCCCAGCTGGAACCACCGGGCGCCGCCCGCGCAGGCGTCCTCGATGGCCAGCGACTGCAGCAGCGTGCCGGCCAGGGTCTGCTGGGCCAGCTCCTTGTCCATGACCGACAACCACCCGTAGGCCTGGTTGCCGTGGCGGAGCACGACGTTCACCGCGACCGGCTCGCCGTCCAGCCACGCCGTCCAGAGGCGCACCATGGGGCCGAGCTCGGCGATGGCGGACGCCAACCGGCCCACGCGGTTGCGCTGCCGTTCCACCTGGCGGACCAGCCACAGCGGCTGGCGCCGATCCCGCGCCCAGCGTTCCGCGGAGCGGCGGCTCAACTCGCCGTACGCCTCGAGGACCCCGCTGGCGGGTCCCCTCCGGACCTCCAGCCCCTGTTTCTCGGCCTTGCGGACGTCCCGACGGATGCGCGGGCGGAACCTGTCCGACCAGACGGAGTCCCATCCGCCCTCCAGGTCGAGGACGTGGGCGAGGTAGGGGACGGTGGCCGCACCCGGCGGCGCGGCCTCGGTCCAGGTGGCGGCCGACAGGGGAGCGGGCACCAGGGAGGCGCGGATGACCGGGCGCCGCGCGAGGTCGTCGAGGACCGCCCGCGCCTCCTCGGGGGTGGGGCGACCGCCCGCCACGAGGGGCCCCCCGTAGCCGAACCCGTAGGGCATGGACTCCTCGCTCCAGAGCGTTCCCGCCGTTTCCCGGGCCACGAGCGGGAGGAGCAGCCGTCGACCGTCGGGGAACTCGTAGAGGCGGCTGGCGTCGGTCCGGCCCGGGGTACGGCACAGCCAGTCGGTCCACTCGGGCGTCTGCGTCGGCAGGGCGTCCGGATCGGCGGACAACAGGTCGCGCCACGCGTCTCGCGGTGCCGGCGAGACGACGTGGAGGTCCCGGTGGCCGTCCTGTCCCCGCTGTCCCGAGGGACGGGCGGTCAACGTCACGAGCGTGCCCTCGCAATCAGGTCGCGCCGCCGTCGCGGCGGGTCGTCGGTCCGTGGCCGTGTCACGGTGGATCGGTAGAGGTCCGCCTGCCGGCGGGCGAGGACGTCCCAGTCGTAGCCGGCCGCGAATGCGCGGCCGGCTGCGCCCATGGCCCGGAGGAGGTCCTCGTCGTCGTGGAGGGCGGCGAGCTCCTCCGCCAGCGCGGCGACGTCGAAGGGCGGGACGAGCCTCCCGCAGTCGGGTGGGACGACCTCCCGGAGGCAGGGGATGTCGAAAGCGAGGACCGGCGTGCCAGCGGCCAGCGCCTCGACGGCCACGATGCCGAAGGTCTCGGCACGGGACGGCACCACCACGAGGCGGCTGGCGCTGAGCAGCCGGGTCTTGTCCGCGCCACTGACCCAGCCGGCGAAGCGCACGCGGGAGGAGAGCCCCAGTCGCTCGACGAGCTGCCGGACGCGCGCCTCGTCCGGGCCGGTACCGGCGATGACCAGATCACCGTCGACGGCGCGGTGTGCGGTGGCCCAGGCCCGCAGCAGCAGGTCGAGGCCCTTGCCCTCGAGTTCCAGCCGGCCGATGCACAGCAGATCGCGGCCCAGCTGTGCCGGCTGGTCGAACAGGGCGGGCTCGACCCCGTTACCGATGACCTCGACCGAGGCGCGGGGGTTCATCGACGTCAACCGCTCGGCGGTGCCCTGCGACACCGCGATCAGCCGCCGGTGGGTGCGGACGGCGGCCCGCTCCACCAGGTGGAACGGGAGCTTGTACTGGCGGGTCTTCTCGCGGGCGTGCAACCACTGCACCATCCCGATCACCGGCCGCCGCGTCCACAGGGGGACGGCCATGCTGGAGAACGGTGGCAGGAAGTCCTCGACGACGAGATCGGCGTCGCGGTGCCTCCGGACGGCGACCGGCAGCATCACCAGGTAGCCGACCAGCCGGGTCAGGCGGTTGACGCCGCGGCCGATGCCGACGTGGTCGTACCGCACCCCCTCAACCTCGCCGTCCACGCAGCCGGGGTACCGCGTGGTCAGGACCGTGACCTCCATCCCCCCGGCGGCCAGCCGCCGGTCGATCTCCCGGGTGCGCACGGAGCCGCCCCCCGAGCCGGGCATCAGCGGGTCCTCGAAGCCCAGGTGCAGGACGCGCAGGGCCGGCAGCCCCCCGCCGGGGGTCCCTGGCCGTTGCGGTCCGTCGGTGTGGACGGCGGTCATCTGTGCTGGTCCTCTCGACGAGGCCGGCGCCTGGGACGGCGCTCGCTGCTGCCGGCGCCGGCGGCGCGGACCTGCCGGGCGAGGTCGTCGACTCCGGCGCCGGGCCGCCCGCCGAACAGGTCGTCCTCGAACGCCCACATGAGCAGCGACATGCCGCAGTCCCGGGCGTACCGCGGCGCGTGCACCATCTGCTCCGCGGCGCTGTCGGTCAGCTCGTTCCCGCCGGTCCGCGGGATGTCAGGTGACCCGGGGTTCTCACCCACGACGCTCAGCCCGGCCCGACGGGCGTTGGCGACCGTCCATCGGACGGAGGACCACTGCTCGACGTGGGGCTCGCCGAGCAGGTCGCGGTCGGCGTCTCCGGGTTGGCAGGTGTCCTGGGGTGGGTCGAGCTGGCGAGCGGTCACCGCGGTCGCGTCGTCCACGCTGCTCGAGTCGGCGTGGAGAGCACCCCAGCCGGGTCGCTCGGTGGTCCGCAGGCTGTCCGCGATGTGGCGCAGCTGGGCGGGGTAGAACAGTCCACCCCCCAGGCTGCCGTCGCGGTCGGCGGTGCCGTCCAGGCGGGCGGCCAGGGCTGCCTCGAGGTCGGCGGGCAGTGCACCGCGGCCGGCGAGCGGGAAGTGGATGTCCCGCGTGTAGCCCTGGTCGCGCAGGACCCGCACCACCCACACGACGGCGTCGGCGACCGACCGCGAGTACCACCCGAACCACTCCCGGACCTGCTCGGTGCTCACCGCGGCGTCGTCCCAGACGGGGGAGCCCGGGGTCCATCCCGGCATGGGGCTGGGCACCGCGCCGTCGGCCAGGCCGAGGCCGGACTGCGCGGCCTGGTCGAATGCCCAGAAGGGGTTGTCCCCCGAGGACTCGGTGCCCGGATAGCCCAGCTCGCCGTTGACGCCCGTGCCCACGCGGATCGCCGCGGCACGGCCGAGGCCGACGGCGCGGTCCAGTTCGCCGAGGTAGTCGGCGACCGCGTCCCGGACGGCCGCGCTGAAGACCAGGTTCGGCACCTCCGAGGGCCCGCGGTCGCCGTGCTGGTTCACGTAGGCGCCGCCCGGCAGATCGGCGACCCAGCCGGGGGCCGAGTGCAGGCCCAGGGTGAAGACCACGCCGATGCCTGCGCGGTCGCACACGTCGAGCCGGTGGCGCAGGAACGCCGCGTAGCCCTGGTCGTACTCCCCCGGGACCGGCTCGAACGCCTCCCAGTTCAGGCCGACCTCGGCATAGCGCACGCCGGCCTCGCTGAGCGCGGTCACCCTGTCGGGCTCGCAGCGGGACCCCAGGACCCCGAACGCCAGGTCGCTGACGTCCTCCGCCGTCCCGTCGTCCCCCGCCGTCACGTCGTCCTCCGCCTGGCGGGACAGGAACAGGGCGCCTCCGACGGCGACGGCGACGACGAGAGCGAGGACCACCAGCACGGCGAGGCCCCGCCGACGACGTCGGTCACTCGGGTATCGGCCCGTGGCGTCATGGAGTCCCACCGTCACCTGCCTCCGGGACCGGCTCGCCGGCTGTCCCGGCGTCCAGGGGCGGCGGCGCACCACCGATCCCGCGCGCGGCGGCCGCGGCCAGATCGTCCTCCTCGACGGACCACAGCACCGTCTCGCCGTTCGTCGGGCCCTCGTGCCGGAAGACCGCCGAGCCGTTCTCCTCGAGCCAGTCCAGCATCTCCGGCCGGGCCCGGGCGTAGCCCTGCTCGGTCGGCAGGCTCACGGTCAGCACGTACCCGGCGCCGTTCTCCCTGAGCTGTTCCGCGGTCGACCAGGCCCCGAACCGGTCGTCGTCACGGAAGGCGCGCACCGCCGTGTCGTTGGTGACGCCCACCCGGGCGTCGGCCGGGAGCTCGTCGGCTGCCCACGCCCGGAAGCTGCGGAAGCCGTCGTCGGCAGCGGACTCCAGCCGCAGGCCGACGAGCGCGACGACGGCGAGGATCGCCGCCGCCACACCGACGGTGGCCCTGCGCAGGGCCGGCCGGCGTTCGACGACCATGGCCGTGCAGACCCCGAGGGCGGTGGCGCCGGCCACCACGACCGGGTAGCCGAAGTGCTCCTCGAGGGTGCCGAAGACGGCGAGGAAGGCGCCGAACGCGCCCATGGCCGCCGCCGTGAGACCGACGAGACGGCGGTCGGGACGCCGGCTGGTCGCGGCGAGCAGCCCGGCCACCGGGCAGAGCAGCAGGATCAGGTAGCTCGTGCCGTAGTGCTGTGCCTGGTCGACGAGCCGTTCGACGAGGCTGGGTGCCCCCGGGGCGTTGAACCCGGTCGTCTGTTCGGCTCCGACCAGCCGCAGGACGCCGGCGCCCTTCGCCGTGGCCCACAACCCCAGGTAGCCGGTCAGCCCGAGGAAGGCCAGGTACGCCGCGTAGGGGATCGTGACGCCCACCAGGACCATCCCCACCTCCCGGAGCTGCAGGGTGCGCCGCCAGACGAAAGCGAGCAGCACCGGGACCACGGCGTAGACGGCGAACACGTCCTTGGTCAGGACCGCGTACCCCAGCAGCAGCCCGGCGACCACCAGGCGGCCCCGCGGACGCCTGGCGTGGGGGTGGTCGAGGTACTGCGTCAGCAGGAGCAGGCCGCCCAGGATGGCGACCACCGCGGGCGTCTCCAGGAACACGCGGCTGTTGTTCCGGAGCACGAACGGCTCGAAGACCAGGACCACGGCCACCCACGCCGCCGGCCAGGTCCCCGCCACACGCCGGACGAGGAGGAAGGCCAGCGCCACCGACAGGGCGCCGAGGGCCGCGGCCAGCCACCGGAGGTCGTAGACCAGCTCCATGCTGTCGCCGGTCTCCAGGCCGAGGAGCCGGATCACGGCGCCCTCGAGGAGGAAGAAGCCGGGTGGGTGGAGGAAGAACGGCCCGTCGGCGAGAGCCGGCATCTCGCCGCGGCTGACCGCGGCGCCCAGGTCGGCGTAGTGCATCTCGTCGATCCAGAGCTCGAAGCTCCGGGTCAGGCCGATCGACCGCACGGCGAGGGCCAGGACCGCGAAGGCGACCGCGAGCACCGGCGGAGAGGCGGCCATGCGCCGCCAGATCGCCGGCCGTCCGGCGCTCCGGGGTTCGGGCGCGTCCTCGGCGGGAGCGGGGGACTCGTCGATCAGGGTCATGCACTTCTCTCCATGTCGAGCAGGTCCAGTGCCGGCGGGGCACTCGGCCCGGCCAGCAGCAGCCGGCGGTCGGCCAGGCGGAGGAACTCGTCCTGGGCGCCGATCCGGGCCAGAACGGCTGCGGCGTCGAACTCGTCGCAGCCACTGAGCACCACGGACGTCCGGTCGCCGTGCCGCACCACCTCGTCGGTGGAGCGCAGCGACTCCCGCACGTCTGCGACCCCTGAGGTCCGGAAACCGGCGAGCACCGCCATGTCCGACCGGGCGGATCTCCGCTCGGGGATCGCTCCCTGCCGGAGGGCGGCCATGTGGCGCATCTCCTCGAGGACGACGCCGGCCAGCAGGTCGGCGCTGCGGTCCCAGCTGAAGCAGGACGCCCAGTCACGGCAGACCGCTGCGACCGCCTCGGCCCGGTTGCGGTCGGCGAGGTGGAACACGGCGCTGACCAGGGCGGCGCCGAGGTCGCGGGGGTCGTCGACCAGCCAGCCGGTCGACCCGTCCAGCACCGAGTCACGGATGCCCGGCACCTGCAGCGCCAGGCACGGCACGCCCCAGGCGGCCGCCTCGATCACCGAGCAGCCCCAGCCCTCCGAGGCGGATGTCGACACGGTCAACCACGCCGACGCGAGCAGCTCGTCACGGACCTCGTCGGAGACCCGCCCGTGGAACCGGACGGTCGCCTGCAGCCCCAGGTCGGTCACCAGGCCCTGCAGTCGGGAGCGTTCGGGCCCGTCCCCGGCGATCTCGACCCGGAGGCCCGGGATCTCTCCCGCGACGGTGGCCAGGTGCCCGAGCAGCAGGTCGACCCGCTTGTGCGGGACGAGCCGGGTCACCAGGGCGATCGTCGGGTCGGCGGATCGCGGGCGGGTGACCTGCGGCACGGGGGCACTGCCGTTCGGCACCACGAAGATCGGGCCGCGGAAGCCCAGCCTCCGGCGCAGCTCGGCCCGGGTGGACGGCGACACGGCGGCGATGGACCGCTCCCCGTAGACCCGTCGGGCGACCGGACCCTCGAGCAACCGGCCGAGCGCGGCCATGGGCGGGGAGAACCGGGTGGCGAACTGGTCCTGGTGCACGTGGTGGACCACCTGGACCACGGGGACGTCCGCGCCGGCGAACAGCGGGGCGAAGAACGGGATCCCGTTCTGGCAGTCGACCACGGCGTCGAACTCCCCGCGGCTGAGGACCATCCGGGTCGCCGACCGCGCATACAGGGACAGCGGGCCGCCGGCGCGGTAGAGGTGCATGCCGTCGATCTCGTCGCGGTCCGGCTCGCCGGGAACGGCAGCGGTGAACCAGGTCACCGCAGCGCCGGCCTGCACCCACCGGCGGCCGATCTCGTGGATGTACTGCTCCGCGCCGCCGGCCTGCGGGTGGCGGACGTCGCGCCAGTTGAGCACCAGGATCCGGGCACCGCGCAGACCCCGCGCGGTGCCGGTCACGACGCCCACCCGGTGGGGCGGTGCATCTGCAGGACGGCACTGAAGCTGGCCAGACCGTCTCGCAGGGGGTGGAACGACGACTCTCCGGCATGGCTCCACGCCACGGGGACCTCCACGATGTCCAGGCCGGCCCGCTGCAGCTGACGCAGGAGCTCGACGTCGAACGCGAAGCCGCTGGTGCGGCAGGTGACGAGCGCGTGCGTCACCGCATGCCGCTCGAAGAACTTGAAGCCGCACTGGGTGTCGTGCACGCCCTTGACCACGCTGCGGGCCATCAGGCGGAAGGCGCTGCCGCCCAGCCGCCGGCCCGCGGGCTGGCGGTGCACGAACTCGGCGCCCGGCGTGTGCCGCGAGCCGATGACCGCCGCTGCGCCGCGCTCCAGGTGGGCCATCGCGGTGGCCAGGGTCTCGATCGGGGTGGCCATGTCGGCATCGAAGAAACCGACGAACCGCGACCGGCTGCTCAACAGCGCCCGCCGGACGGCGGCGCCCTTGCCGGGGTGGGAGCAGCCGACCAGTTCGACGCGGATGCGATCGCTCCGCCGGGAGAACGCCCGGACGACGTCGGCGGTGCCGTCGCAGCTCCCGTTGTCGACCACGACGACGCGGGAGGACCACGGTCGCTCGCGCAGGTACTCGACGGTGCGCCGCAGCGTCAGCGGCAGGCGCGCTGCCTCGTTGTACGCCGGGATCGCGATCTCCAGGTCGACCGCGCGCCGGGTGTCGGGCAGCGCGACCGGGCGGGGGTTCAGGGGGCGGACGGCGCCCGCGCCAGGGGAGTGGACGAACAGCGGGCGGTCCGGGGTCGTCCGGGTGGGGGGGACGAGAACGCTTCCTGGGTGAGGGCTTGTCCTCATGGGGCCATGTCCTTAAGGCGTGCCGCCACAGATCCGGCGGCAGGATGAGGTGACGAGCAGGAGGGACGGTGTGTCCCGGGAGACGGCAGGCGGACGTGAGCCGTGCCCGTGCAGGGAGGGAGGGCGGTCAGCGAGGACGCGCCGCACGCACGACTGCGGGGATCAGTCCGGGCGTGCTCCGGGGTCGTCGGCGCTGGTGACGACCCGGCCGGCCGGGGTGGAGGTGGACTGCACCCAGGCCTGGAGGAGCGTGGCGGCGTAGCCGGCCTCGACGGCCGCGGGCATGGGCGAGGAATCGTCGCTCTGTCCGCTGCCCGCGGAGGAGGAACCGCACCACCCCAGGGCAGGTCCACTCACCGGTGCCGGCGCGGCAGGCATCGGCGGGCTCGCCGGCTGCAGGGGTGCTGCGGGGGCGATGGGGGCAGAGGGGGCCGAGACGACCGCCGGCGGGGCCGGGGGTGCGGAGGCGGATGACGCGACGTCTTCGCCGTGCCCGGCAGCCGCGGATCGGATCTCGATCCGCGGCACGCCGGACCCGTGCCCGTCGGAGACGTGCAGGCCGGAGCCCGGCGTGACAGAGCAGGGGAGTGCGGGCCCTGCCGGCGTGTCGTCGGAGCGGTCGGACGAGGTCACGACGGGGTCGGTCGCCACCGTGGGGCCGATGAGCAGGACGACGTCGTGCTGGCCGGTGGACGTTCGGTCCGTCGTCGACGTGCCGGTGCCTGGGCTCGTCGTGTCGCCGGACGTTCCAGTGGTGGTGTCGCCAGTCGTCCCGGTTCCGGTGTCGCCGGTCGTCTCGGTGGTGGTCCCTTCTCCGCTCGTGCCGTCCGTCCTGTCGGTGCCCGTGCTGGTGCCGCCGGTCGAGCCGCCGGACCTGTCGGTTCCGGTGTCGCCGGTCGTCTCGGTGGTGGTGCCTTCGCCGGCCGAGCCGCCGGTGCTGTCGGTGTCGGTGTCGGTGTCCCGGTCGGGGTCGGTGCCGCCGGTCGTGTCCGTGCTGGACTCGGTTCCGGTGTCGCCGGTCGTCTCGGGCGTGGTGCCACCGGTGGTGTCACCGTCGGTCGTGTCCGTGCTGGTCCCGGTGGTGGTGTCGCCACCGGTGGTCTCGGTGGTGGTGCCGCCGGTGGGTGTCACTCCAGCGCTGGGCGCATCAGGGGGATCGCTCGGGGCCGGAGTCGAGGCAGCGGTGGGGTCAGCCGGCGGGCGCCCCTGAGTGGTCCAGTGGCCGGGGTCACGGGCCGGAGCGCCGCTGCCGGCGCTCGGGCCTCCGCCGCGATGGTCGCTGCCGCTTGCCGCGGCGGACGCCTGGGGCGGGGAAGGCGGCGCCTGGCCTGCGGCCGGCGGCGCGACGGGGAGTTCGTCCGGAACCGGGGTCACCTCGGCGACAGGGGCGACCGGTCGGTGGAGCTGCTCAGCCGAAGCCGGCTCCGCGAGGACGAGCAGCAGGGACCAGAGACCCATCAGGAACAGACCGGCGACCACCAGCCGCCGGGTCACCTGGCGAGCGGAGTGTTCAGCGGCAGCCGGAGCAGGGGTGCACGCGAGCACCCCTGTGTGGTTGCCCCCGTCCTCCACGTCGACTCCCGACCGCCGGCGAGGGCGACCGAGCGCGCTCGCCCGTCTGTCCCCCTGGTGTGCGTCGAGCGACCCTGTCCGTGCCGAGGGCGACGGTCAACCCCAAAAGGCGCCGCGGGAAGACACGCGGTGCGCAACGTGACGGACAGTGACAGTTCCCTAGGAGCCGGTATAGGGAACTGTGGCGCTCGATAACCGTACATGCGTCCTGATCACTCTGAGCAGCCGATCGGTCCCGCCTCGAGGGCGCCTTTCTCGGGGAGGACCCGCCGGACCTCGACTGGCTCCACCGATGCGCCGAGCGCGACCACGCATCACTCAGCGTGTTCAGGTGAGGGCCTGGATGGCCGGTGCCGTCCTGACCAGGAGGCCGGACGCCCTCGGCGGCCGGCCCGATCACCCCTGCCCACCACAGGTCTTGACCTCGAGGGCGAAAGCTAGCCCCGGGTCCAGGCCAGCAGGTCGTCGGCGGAGCGGGTGTTCACCACCCGCTCGGCCGGGACGCCGCACTCGACGGCCCGCTCGCAGCCGTTGCCCTGCCAGTCCAGCTGACCAGGCGCGTGCGCGTCGGTGTCGATGGCGAACTCGCAGCCCAGGCCGACGGCCAGGGTGAGCAGCCGCAGCGGCGGGTCGAGCCGCTCGGGGCGGGAGTTGATCTCCACGGCGGTGCCGTGCTCGACGCAGGCGCTGAACACCGCCTCGGCGTCGAAGGCGCTCTCCGGGCGCGGCCGCTGCCGGCGTCCCTCCCGCTGCTCGCGCGGGATGAGCAGCCGGCCGGTGCAGTGCCCGAGGACGTCGGTGTGCGGGTCGGCGACCGCGGTGAGCATCCGCTCGGTCATCGCGGCGGAGTCCGCGCGCAGGTCAGAGTGCACGCTCGCGACGACGACGTCCAGGCGGCCGAGCAGCTCGTCGGTCTGGTCCAGGCTGCCGTCGACGTGGATGTCGCACTCGATGCCGGTGAGGATGCGGAAGGGCGCGAGCTCCTCGTTGAGCGCGGCGACGACGTCGAGCTGGCGCTCGAGCCGCTCGGGGGACAGGCCGTTGGCGACGGTCAGCCGCGGTGAGTGGTCGGTCAGCGCGATGTACTCGTGGCCCAGCCCGATCGCGGCCTCGGTCATCTCCCGGATCGGGCTGCCGCCGTCGGACCAGTCCGAGTGCACGTGCAGGTCCCCGCGCAGCAGGGTGCGGAACTCCGCGACGTCGTCGGCCAGCGGCACCAGCTCGCCGTAGGCCTCCTCCAGGCGGGTCAGGTACTCGGGCACCTCGCCGGCGTGCGCCTGCACGATCGCCGCGCCGGTCTTCGGCCCGATGCCGCGCAGGTCGGTGAGCGTCCTCGTGCGGATCCGCCGGTCGAGCTCGTCGGGCCCGAGGGCGTCGACCACGGCCGCGGCGGTGCGGAAGGCCGAGACGCGGTGCGTGGGCTCGCGGGCGCGCTCCAGGAGGAAGGCGATCCTCCGGAGCGCGGCCGCGGGCGGGAGGGGGTCGCTCAGCGGGAGGCCTTCTTGTACTTCTTCTCGGCCTTCCGCTCGGCCTTGGCGGCCCGCTTCTGCGCCCTCTCGAGGCTCTTCTCGGTGGCGTCAGCGGCCCGGGTCGCCGCGCGGCGGGCGCGGTAGCCGACCGACGGCCTGCCCTCGGTGTCGACGGCGGCGATGAGTAGCCCGCCGAGCATGCTCAGGTTCTTGACGAAGTGCGCGGTCTGGCCGAAGCGCTCCTTGGGGTCGTCGTGCTCCCAGAAGCGGTGCCCGGCCAGCGTCGTCGGCACCAGGCTGGCCGCGAGGACCAGCGCCGACAGCCGGGGCAGCCGGCCGAGGGCCAGCAGCGAGCCAGCCGCGACCTGCGCGCCGGCGTTGACCTTCACGTACTGCTCGACGTCCCGGGGCACCTGGACCGGCAGCTGCTGGTCGGCCGTCGCGGCGATCTGGTCGACGACCGGCGCGGCACCCGGTACCCGGCTCTGCGGGTTGCGCAGGGTGTCGATGCCGCCGTAGACGAACGACGACGCGAGCAGGGGCCGGGCGATCCGGCGGACCAACATGGAGGACCTCTTTCCTTCGGGATCTCTCGGACGCTCGGTGCCCCGGCCCGCGCCGGGACACCCCTGACCGGGACCGTAGTGAGGTCACCGACACTCCGCTGGGTCAACCGCGCGCGGCAGCCGGAGAACCGGCCCGCACCGGCCATCGGCGCCGTCCGGCGAGGGCGACCGCGGCGCCGACGGCGAGGCCCGCGACGACGTCCCCCGGGTAGTGCACGCCGACGTGCACCCGGGAGTAGCCGACGGCGAGCGCCAGCGGCGCCAGGACCGCTCCGGCCGCCGGGCACTCCAGCGCGACGCCGGTGACGAAGGCCCCGGCCGACGACGAGTGTCCGCTGGGGAAGGAGTGCGTGGTCATCGGCTCGTGCAGCAGGCGGTGCACCGGGTGCGCGCCGAGGTCGGGACGCCGGCGGCCGAACACCGGCTTGAGCGCGGTGTTGACGACCCCGCTGGACACCGCCATCGCGGCCAGTCCGCGGACCGCACCCCGGCGCGGCGACCCGGGGTGCAGGGCCAGCGCCGCGCCCACGACCATCCAGACGCGGCCGTGGTCGGCGGCGGTGGTGAGCCGGCGCAGCCAGGGGTCGGCGGGGGAGTGCGGCAGCCCGCCGACGAGGGTGTGCAGGCGCGCGTCCCAGTGCCGGGCGCTGCGCATCCGCCCGACGCCGGCAGCCGTCGCGTTCAGGACTTCTGGCGGGCGCGGTAGGCGGCGACCGTCGAGCGGCTGGCGCAGGTGTTGGAGCAGTACCGGCGGCTGGCGTTGCGCGAGGTGTCGACGTAGACGTCGTCGCAGCCCTCGGCCGAGCAGACCCCGATCCGCTGCCAGCCGTGCTGGACGACGACCTGCGACAGCCCCATCGCCACCGTCGTCGTCAGCTGCTCGAGCAGGGGTGCGTCGGGGCGGGCGTAGTGCAGGTGCAGCTCGCCGTCGTGGTCGGTGGCGTAGGGCTGGGGGGAGGCGAGCGCGAGCAGCGCGTTGAGCCGCTCGAGCACCTCGGGCTGCGTCGTGGCGACCGCCACCGCCCGCACCAGGTCGGCGGTGGCCGCCGCCTGACCGGCCTCGTCGGGGGAGAGGGCGACGACGGCGCCCGGCTCGAACCACTCGCCGTGGGCGCGCAGGAAGGCCGTCGCCCAGTCCGGTCCGGCGTCCCGGTCGGCGTTGGCGAGGTCGATGGCCAGCTCGACCGCGGTGGATCCGTAGGTGTCGTAGTCCATGGCATCCCCTACTGCTGCTGAGCCGCCGACACGCCGTAGGCGCCGTTCGTCACTTGACCACCTACGTCGCCGTCCGTAGCATGTAGGCAGTCAACGGTGTTTGACTCCCTACTCTTCCCGCCCACCCCGCTGTCCGAAGTGAGTCCGTCGTGCGTTCGTACCTGTCCGTCTGGCGTCTGCCGTCCGCCCCGGTGCTGCTCGTCGCCGGTTTCGCCGGCCGTCTCCCCTCGGCCATGGTCCCGCTCGCCCTGCTGCTCATGGTGCAGCAGCAGACCGGCTCCTACGCCGTCGCCGGTCTCGCGTCGGCCACCTACGGCCTGGCGATGGCCGGCATGGCCCCGGTGCTCGGCCGGCTGGCCGACCGGCGCAGCCCGCGACCGGTGCTGCTGGCCCAGGTCGGCGCCTTCCCGCTGCTGCTGACCCTGCTCGTGGCGGTCGTCCTCGGCGGCGCGCCGACCGTGGCCGTCGTCGCCACCTCGGCCGCCGCCGGCGCCGGGACGCCGCTGGTGTCCGGGGCGGTCCGCGCGCTGTGGTCCCGGTTGGACCCGCGGGTGCGCGGGACCGCCTACGCCCTCGACGCCACCGCCACCGAGCTGGTCTTCGTGGCCGGCCCCACGCTCGTCGCCGCGCTCGCGGTGCTGGCCACCCCCGCGTGGGCGGTCGCCGTCGCGGGCGTGCTCGCTATCGCCGGCGCGCTCGGCGTCGCGACGTCGTCGGCCATGCGCGGCTGGGTCCCGGTCCCCGCCGTGCACCGCACCAGCCCGTTCGCCACGGTGCTCACCCCCGGCATGCCGCGGGTGCTGCTCAGCGGCTCGGCCCTCATGCTCGGCTTCGGCGCGCTCGAGGTCGCCGTCCCCGCGTTCGCCGACGCCGCCGGGTCGCCCGGCATGTCCGGCGTCCTGCTGGCCCTGTGGTCGCTGGGCTCGGTGGCCGGCGGGCTGTGGTTCGGCGCCCGGGTGGTCAGCGTCTCGCTGCCGCGGCAGTACCGCTGGCTGCTGCTCGGCGTGACCATCGGTCTTGCGCCGCTCGCGGCCGCGTCCGACCCGTGGGTGCTCGGGGCGCTGCTCTTCCTGGGCGGGACGGCGATCGCGCCGACGCTGACGGTGCAGAACTCGCTGGTCGGTGCGCTCGCCCCGGCGCACGCCACCACGGAGGCGTTCACCTGGCTGTCCACGATGGCCACCGGCGCCTCGGCCGTCGGGGCGGCGCTCGGCGGTGCCCTGATCGAGGGCCCGGCCGGCGTCAGCGGCAGCCTGCTGCTCGCCGTGGCGGGGGCCGCTCTCGCCGTGCTGGTCACCCTGGTGCCCGGCTGGCGCCCGGCCCGCGGGCGGGTGTCCGGGCCGGTGGCCGCCTGAGGTCGGGGGACCCCTGGCCGACCGCCTCCCGGGGCGCTGGTAGTCTCTTCTCTCGGTGGTTCCGGGGGGACTCGGACCCCGGGAGGCTTCGCCTAGTCCGGTCTATGGCGCCGCACTGCTAATGCGGTTTGGGTTAATCCCCATCCCGGGTTCAAATCCCGGAGCCTCCGCGCACGACAACTGAACAGCACGCACCCGTAGCTCAACGGATAGAGCATCTGACTACGGATCAGAAGGTTAGGGGTTCGAATCCCTTCGGGTGCACGTCTGGTTGAGACAGCACAGCGGCTCCGTCCTCCGGGACGGGGCCGCTGTTCTCTTGTCCGGACGGCGGCCGGCGCCGCACCCCCAGATCGACCGACGCGCCTGCTCGCGCTCGGCCCGGTGGCCTGATCCGCCCCTCCGGCGCGCTCAGCCCCTGCCCACAGTGCGGGGCAGGGGCTGAGCGCGCCGGAGGTGGTGAGGGGCGGGGGGCCGGTCCTGGCGGTCTGGCCGCGTTGGTCGATCCACCCAGCAGTGGGTGGCCACTCGTTCGCCGGCTACCCCCGCCCGCGACCTCACTGTGACCCCCGCCACACCCCCGGGTCAACCCCGGACCGGCGTGTCGTAGCGGCCCCGTCCCGGGCCCTGTCCGGAGCCCGCGAAGGGAGGACGGGTCGTCGTTCAGCCGACCCGGCGCAGCACCTCGGGCGTGAGCTGGTCGACCGCCGTGTGGCCGCTGAGCCCGAGGGTCAGGTCGAACTCGCCGAGCACGTCGGACACCACCTGGCGCACCCCCTCCTCGCCGGCCAGGGCCAGCCCCCAGACGAACGGCCGGCCGAGCAGCACCGCCCGCGCGCCGAGCGCCACCGCGGTGAGCACGTCCGCGCCGCTGCGGACCCCGCTGTCGAGCAGCACCGGCACCCGGCCGGCGACCGCGGCGATCACCTCGGGCAGGGCGTCGAGCGCCGCGATCGAGCGGTCCACCTGCCGCCCGCCGTGCGTGCTGACGACCACGCCGTCCACGCCCTCGTCGAGCGCCCGGCGCGCGTCGTCCGGGTGCAGCACGCCCTTGAGCACGATCGGCAGGCGGGTGCGGGCGCGCAGCCAGGCCAGGTCGGCCCAGGTGATCGAGGGCCGGGAGTAGATGGCGAGGAACGTCTCGACCGCGGCCCGGGGCAGCGGCGAGCGCAGGTTGTCCAGCGTCGATCCCGGCCACGCCCGCGCCATCCCGACCAGCGCGCGGACGGCCGCCAGCGTGGGTCGCGGCTGCCGGTCCCTGCCGGCCGTGGCGCCCGCCTGCGCCGGTGCGGGAGCCGCCGACGCCGCCGCCCGCTCCTCGGCCAGCCGGCGGAAGACCGGGTCGGAGGTGTACTGCGCGATCCCCTTGCCCAGCGCGAAGGGCAGGTGGCCCAGGTCCAGGTCACGGGGGCGCCAGCCGAGCATCGTGGTGTCGAGGGTGACCACCAGCGCGTCGCAGCCGCTCCCCTCCGCCCGCCCCACCAGGCTCTCCACCAGCTCGTCGGACGTCGACCAGTACAGCTGGGACCAGCGCGGGGAGGAGCCCATCGCCGCGGCGCACTCCTCCATCGGCACCGACGCCTGGTTGGAGAAGACCATCGGCACGCCCAGGGACGCCGCAGCGCGCGCCACCGCGAGGTCCGCCGCGGGGTGCACCAGCTCGAGGGCGCCGACGGGGCCGAGGAGCAGGGGTGCGGGCAGCCGCCGTCCGAACAGCTCGACCGAGGTGTCCCGGACGCTGACGTCCCGCAGCACCCGGGGGACGACGGCGTACCGGTCGAACCCCGCGCGGTTGGCCCGCTGGGTCGCCTCGTCGCCCGCCCCGCCCGCGACGTAGGAGTACGCGCGGGCGCCCAGCCGTCGCTCCGCGCGGCGCTGCAGCGCCCGGGCGGCCGTGGGCACCCGCGGCCGCCGGCCGTACACCCCGGCGCGGTAGACCTCGTCCTGCCGGCGGCGACCGGTGCCCGCTGCTGACTCCACGCCGCCACCGTAGTGAGCGCCCCGTCACAGTCGGTCGGACGGTCCGGGACCGGATTTCCGCCGACACGCCGTAGCGACACGCGCGACCGGTCAGTAACCCCAGGGCGACGACCTGTTCCCGCCTGCATCATGGGCGGCACCGGGGCACCGCTGGTGCGCCGGCGCAGAACCAGGGGGAAGAGCACGTGCAGGTGGCCACCCGGCCGGATCGACTGGCCCGGCTGCGTGCTGCGGTCCGCTCCTCGCTGACACCTCGCTGCGCCGCTCCCGCGGCTGTCGTCGCGCGGGTGCCCGTCGCAGGAGTCATGGCATTCGCCCTCCTCTGCGCGGGCGCCGTCCTGGCCGGGCCCGCGGCCGCCGTCGACGGCGACGCCCACCCCGACGCCCGCGTCACCCACGGCCCCAGCTGCCGCCCGGGCGGTGTGGTCGTCGAGGTCACCGGCGGCACCGTCGGTCACGCGGTCACGCTGGCCACCACCCGCAGTCCCGCGGGGGAGGCCACCGCGGAGGTCGGACCCGGCGCGGTCGTCGTCCTCCGCACCGGCCCGGTCGAGTGGGGCGAGACCATCGACCCGTTCCTCCGGTACACGCCCCTCGACGGCTCGGGCACCGCGTACGTCGACGACCTCCCCGGCTACAGCTTCACCCGGCCCGCGGCCGAGGACTGCGCCGCCATCGCCCCGCGCACCGGCGCCGCCGTCGTGCCGCTGCCCGGGCTCTCCGACCCGGGGGCCGGCGCCCCGGACGGCCTTCCCGCCGTCCCGGTGTCGGCGCAGGAGATGGCCGCCGTGGCGGGCGGCGGCGCGCACTGGCCCCTGCTGACCGCCGGTGGTGCGCTGCTGGTCACCGGCGCGGGCCTCGCCGTCGCCGCCGGCTCCCGCCGTCCGCGGTCCCGCGACCAGGCCCGTGCCTCCAGCGGGAGCGCCTGAGCGCTCTGTCGGCGACGATGGGCGGGTGGCCCGCCCCGAGGACGCCCTGGCTCCGGACCTCCCCGCCGAGCACGTGCCCGGGGACGTCGCGGACGTCCCGGGGGTCACGCCCAGCCCCGCTGAGACCTGGCTCCGCATCGTGCAGGTGCACGACCGCATCACCCGCCGCGTGGACTCGGCGCTGCACCGGCGGCACGACCTCTCCCTCACCGGCTACGAGGCGCTGCGGCGGATCGCGGAGGCCCCCGGCGAGCGGGCCACGATGGGCGAGGTCGCCGAGGCGCTCGGGATCTCCCGCGCCGGCGTGACCAGCACCGTCAGCCGCCTCGTCGCTGAGGGCTACGTCGTCCGCGAGCGCTCGTCGGGCGACAGGCGGCTGCTGCACGCCCGGCTCACCCCGGCCGGCCGGGCCAAGGTGGAGGAGGCCCGCCCCACCCACGACGGCCTGGTGGCCCACCTGCTCACCCTCCTGGGTGACGACGCCCCCGTCGTCACCGACGCCCTTGCCCGCGTGTCGGCCGCCGCTCGAACCCGCCGTTGACCGGGCGTTTTCCGCGGGAATCGCCTTCGGGGAAGGCGCACCCACTGAACACTTCAAGCCCGTAGTGTTTCCGCACCACTGTGGACGGGCAGGACGTGATCATGCAGGTGGGGATCGAGCAGTGCTCCGTGGTCGTGCCGACCGTCGGCCGGCCGTCCCTCGGCGTGCTGCTCGCCGCCCTCGCCCAGGCCCCCGGCCCGCGCCCGGCCGAGCTCGTCCTGGTCGACGACCGGCCCACCGGCGACCCGCTGCGGCCCGAGCGGCCCGGCCTCCCGCCCGTGCGCGTGGTCCGCACCGGCGGCGGCGGCCCGGCCCGCGCGCGCAACCTCGGCTGGCGCAGCGTGCGCACCGAGTGGGTGGCCTTCCTCGACGACGACGTCGTCCCCGACCCCGACTGGTACCAGCGGCTGGCCGAGGACCTGTCCGACCTGCCCGCCGACGTCGCGGGCAGCCAGGGCCGGGTGCGGGTGCCGCTGCCCGCGGACCGCCGGCCCACCGACTGGGAGCGCGGCACCGCGGGCCTGGCCACCAGCTCCTGGATCACCGCCGACCTCGCCTACCGTCGCGCCGCCCTGGCCGCGGTCGGCGGCTTCGACGAGCGCTTCCCCCGCGCCTTCCGCGAGGACTCCGACCTGGCGCTGCGGGTGATGGACACCGGCGCCCGGCTGGTCCGCGGGCAGCGCTGGATCACCCACCCGGTGCGCCCGGTCGATCGCTGGGTGAGCGTCCGCGTGCAGGCGGGCAACGCCGACGACGTCCTGATGCGGCGGTTGCACGGCCCCGACTGGCGGGAGCGCGCCGACGCGCCGCTGGGCCGCCGTCCGCGGCACCTGGCGGTCACCGCGGCCGGCCTGACCGCCGTCGGCCTCGCCGCGGCCCGCCGGCCGCGCGCCGCGCTGGCCGCCGCCGTCGCCTGGGCCGCCGGCACCGGCGAGTTCGCCTGGGCGCGGATCGCCCCCGGCCCGCGCGACCGCGCCGAGGTCGGCACCATGCTCGCCACCAGCGCCCTGATCCCGCCGCTGGCGACCTGGCACGTCCTGCGCGGCGCCGTGCAGCACCGGCGGGTCCGGCCCTGGCGTGGGCTGCCCGACCTGGTGCTGTTCGACCGCGACGGCACCCTGGTGCGCGACTACCCGTACAACGGCGACCCCGCGCTGGTGACGCCGGTGCCCGGCGCGAAGGAGGCCGTCGACGCGCTGCGCGCCCGCGGCGTGCGGGTCGGCGTGGTCAGCAACCAGTCCGGCGTGGCCCGCGGGCTGATCACCCGCGAGCAGGTCGACGCCTGCATGGCCCGGCTCGACGAGCTCCTCGGTCCGTTCGAGACGGTGCAGGTCTGCCCGCACGGGCCGGACGACGGCTGCAGCTGCCGCAAGCCCGCGCCCGGGATGGTCAAGGCCGCCTGTGCCGAGCTCGACGTGGACCCCGCCCGGTGCGTGCTCATCGGCGACATCGGCGCCGACGTCGAGGCCGCGGCGGCCGCCGGCGCGAGCGGGATCCTGGTCCCGACGCCGGTGACACGGCGGGCCGAGGTCGAGGCGGCCCCCCGCCGCGCGGCCACGATCGGCGAGGCGGTCGAGCAGGTCCTGGCGGGGGCGTGGTGACCCGCACGGTGCTCGTCGCCCGGCTGGACTCGGTCGGCGACGTCCTGGTGCAGGGGCCGCTGGTCCGGGCCGTGGCCGCGGGGGCCGACCGGGTCGTGTTCCTCGCCGGTCCGGCCGGTGCCGACGCGGCCCGGCTGCTGCCCGGCGTCGACGAGGTCTGGACCTGGGCCTGCCCCTGGATCCTGGGCGACCCGCCGCCGGTCGACGCGGACGACCTCGCCGCGCTCACCGACCGGGTCCGCGCCCTCGCCCCCGACGAGGCCGTGGTCTCCACGTCCTTCCACCAGTCGCCCCTGCCCCTGGCACTGGTCCTGCGCACCGCCGGCGTCCCGCGGATCTCCGCGATCAGCGTCGACTACCCCGGGTCGCTGCTCGACGTCCGCCACCAGGTGGAGGACGACCTGCCCGAACCCGAGCGGGCCCTGTCCCTCGCCCGCGCCGCGGGTTTCGACCTGCCGGCCGGCGACGACGGCCGGCTCGCCGTGCGCCGACCCCTGCCCCCGGTCGCGCACGAGACCCCGTACCTCGTCCTCCACCCGGGCGCGAGCGTGCCCGCCCGCGCGTGGCCGGCGCACCGCTGCGCCGAGGCGGTCGAGGCGCTCTCCGACGCCGGCCACCGGGTGCTGGTCACCGGCGGGCCGGGGGAGCGGGAGCTCACCGCGGCCGTCGCCGGCACCCGCGGTGTCGACCTCGGCGGTGCGCTCGGCCTGGCCGAGCTGGCGGCGCTGCTCGACGGCGCCGCGGCGGTCGTCGTCGGCAACACCGGTCCGGCGCACCTGGCCGCCGCCGTCGGGACGCCGGTCGTCTCGCTGTTCTCCCCGGTCGTGCCGGCAGCACGGTGGGCGCCCCACGGCGTCCCCACCGTGCTGCTCGGCGACCAGGACGCCCCCTGCCGGCTGACCCGGGCCCGCGAGTGCCCGGTCCCCGGCCACCCGTGCCTGACCTCGGTGACCGCGGACGACGTCGTCGCGGCTGTGGAGAAGTTGGTGAGTGCGTGAGGGTCCTGCTCTGGCACGTGCACGGCTCGTGGACGACGGCGTTCGTCCAGGGCCGGCACGAGTACCTGCTGCCCGTGACGCCCGACCGGGGCCCCGACGGGCTGGGCCGGGCCCGCACCTGGGACTGGCCGGCGTCGGCCCGCGAGGTGACCCCGGAGCAGCTGCGCGACGTGGACGTCGACGTCGTCGTCCTGCAGCGGACCCGCGACCTGGAGCTGGTCCGCGAGTGGCTGGGCCGCGAGCCCGGCCGGGACCTGCCCGCCGTCTTCCTCGAGCACAACGCGCCGGGGCTGGAGCCCGGTGACGGGCCGGTCCCGCACACCCGGCACCCGCTGGCCGACCGCGACGACATCCCGATCGCCCACGTCACGTACTTCAACCAGCTGTTCTACGACAACGGCCGGGCGCCGACGACGGTCATCGAGCACGGCATCGTCGACCCCGGCGAGCGCTACACCGGCGAGCTGGCGCGGGCCGCCGTCGTCACCAACGAACCGGTGCGCCGCGGCCGCACGGTCGGCGCCGACCTGCTGCCCGGGCTGGCCGCCGTCGCCCCGGTCGACGTCTTCGGCATGGGGCTGGCCGGGCTGCACGAGCGGTACGGGCTCGACCCCGACCGCGTCGCGCTGCACGACGACCCGCCGCAGGCCGCGATGCACACCGAGCTGGCCCGCCGCCGGGTCTACGTGCACCCGGTCCGGTGGACCTCCCTCGGGCTCTCCCTGCTCGAGGCGATGCACCTGGGCCTCCCGGTGGTCGCCCTGGCCACCACCGAGGCGGTGGAGGCGGTGCCGGCCGAGGCCGGTGTGCTCTCCACCCACCCCGACGTCCTGTGGGACGCCGTCCGCACCTTCCTGCACGACGAGGACGCCGCCCGGCTGGCCGGCAAGGCGGCGCGCGCCGCCGCGCTGGAGCGGTACGGGCTTCCCCGGTTCCTCTCCGATTGGGACGCCCTTCTCGAGGAGGTGACCCGGTGATCATCGACCTGGTCAGCGAGCACGCCAGCCCGCTCGCCGCCATCGGCGGGGTGGACGCCGGCGGGCAGAACGTGCACGTCGCCGCGCTCGCCGCGGGCCTGGCCCGCCGCGGGCACGCGGTGACCGTGCACACCCGGCGCGAGGACCCGGCCCAGCCCGACCGCGTGACCACGGCCGACGGCTACGACGTCGCGCACGTGACCGCCGGCCCGGCCGCGGTGCTGCCCAAGGACGACCTGCTGCGGCACATGCCCGAGTTCGCGTCGGTGCTGCGCCGGGAGTGGGCCCGGCGGCCCCCGGACCTGGTGCACGCGCACTTCTGGATGAGCGGGCTGGCCTCGGTCGCCGCCGCGGGGGCGGTTCCGGTCGTGCAGACCTTCCACGCGCTGGGCTCGGTCAAGCGCCGGCACCAGGGCGCCGCGGATACCTCGCCGCCGCAGCGCGTCGAGCTGGAGCGGTCGCTGTGCCGGAACGTCAGCCACGTCGTCGCCACCTGCTCCGACGAGGTCTTCGAGCTGCGCCGGCTGGGCCTGGACAGCGACCGGGTGTCGGTCGTGCCGTGCGGCGTGGACACGAGCGTGTTCACCCCGCGCGGTCCGGTCGCCCCCCGCGGCGAGCGCAAGCGGCTGCTGGTCCTCGGGCGGCTGGTCGAGCGCAAGGGGCAGGAGGACGCCGTCCGGGCGCTGGCCGCCGTACCCGACGCCGAACTGGCCGTCGTCGGCGGCCCGCCGGCCGCGGAGCTGGACGGCGACGCCGAGGTGCGCCGGCTGCGCGCGGTCGCCGCCTCGCTGGGTGTCGCCGACCGGCTGGTGTTCACCGGCGCGGTGGCGCGGGCCGATGTCCCGGCCTGGATCCGCTCGGCCGACGTCGTGCTGGCCGTGCCCTGGTACGAGCCCTTCGGCATCACCCCGCTGGAGGCCATGGCCTGCGGCCGCCCGGTGGTCGCCACCGCGGTCGGCGGGCTGCAGGACTCCGTCGCCGACGGGGTCACCGGCGACCTGGTCCCGGCCCGCGACCCGGCGCGGCTCGGCGAGGTGCTCGCCGCGCTGCTGGCCGACGACGCCCGCCGCGCCGCCTACGGCGCGGCCGGGGTGCAGCGCGCCCGCACCCGCTACCGGTGGGCCCGCGTGGTCGCCGACACCGACACCGTCTACCGGCAGGTCCTGGCCGGCCGCCGTCTCGTGGAGGTCGCCCGATGAGCGTTCCGCCGCACTCCGCCGGCGAGGTCGTCTCGCCGGACACCTGCACCCACCTGACCGGCGCCGACCACGTCGCGTCGCTGACCACGGCGCTGCGGTCGCTGGACGGGCAGCTCGACGCCCTGGACCGGTGGGGGCGGCTGCTCGCCGACGTGCTCTGCGGGGCCGACCGTGGCCGGCTGCTCGCGGCGGGGAATGGCGGCAGCGCGGCCCAGGCCCAGCACCTGACCGCCGAGCTGGTGGGGCGCTACCGGGCCGACCGGCCGCCGTTCTCCGCGATCTGCCTGACCGCCGAGACCTCGTCGCTGACCGCGATCGCCAACGACTACCCCGCCGACGAGCTGTTCGCCCGCCAGGTCGAGGCGCACGGGCGGGCCGGGGACGTGCTGGTGCTGCTGTCCACCTCCGGCCGCAGCCCCAACGCGGTCGCCGCCGCGCGCCGGGCCCGCGAGTGCGGCATCACCGTGCTGGCGATGACCGGCCCGGCGCCCAACCCGCTGGCCGCCGTCGCCGACGACGCCATCTGCATCGACTCCCCGTGGACGGCCACCGTGCAGGAGTGCCACCTGGTCGCCCTGCACCTGGTCTGCGCCGCCTTCGACGCGGCGGTGCTCGCCGAGCCGGCCCGCGTGCCGGAGACCCAGCTCGGGGTGGCCCGGTGAGCGCGACGGGGGCGCTGGTCGTCGTCGGCGACGCGCTGCTCGACGTCGACCTGGTCGGGACGGCGTCCCGGCTCACCCCCGACGCCCCGGTGCCGGTCGTCGAGGACGTCGAGACCCGGGAGCGCCCCGGCGGCGCGGCGCTGGCGGCGGTGATCGCGGCCCGGGCCACCCGCCGGGAGGTCGTGCTGGTCACCCCGATGGCCGACGACGAGGACGCCGACCGGCTGCGTGCGCTGCTCGCCGGCCGCGTGCGGTTGGTCGAGATCCCGGCGACCGGCGGGACGGTGGTGAAGCGCCGGGTGCGGGTGGGCGACCACTCGGTGGCGCGCATCGACAGCGGCGCCCCGGTGGCCGGGCTGGGCGCGCTGCCCGACGAGGCGGCCGCCGCGGTCCGGGACGCCGCGGCGGTGCTCGTGGCCGACTACGGCCGGGGGACGACGGCCGACCCCGCCGTCCGGGCGCTGCTGGGCGAGGCCGGCGGGCCGGTCGTCTGGGACCCGCACCCCCGCGGCGCCGACCCGGTGCCCAGCGTCCGGCTGGTGACGCCCAACGGCGCCGAGGCCGCCCGCGTGGCCGCGTTGGCTGGGATGGCCGCCGGGGTGGCCGCGGACGGGGACGGCCTGGCCGCGGTGGGCGCGCGGGCCGAGGCGCTGATCCGGCACTGGGGCGTGGGCGCGGTCGCGGTCACCCTCGGCGCCCGCGGTGCGCTGCTCTCCTACGGCGAGGGCGCCCCGATGGTCGTGCCGGCCACCCCGGTGACGGGCGGCGACCCGTGCGGCGCCGGCGACTCGTTCGCGGCCGCGGCGGCGATCGCGCTGGCCGACGGCGCGGTGACCGGGGAGGCCGTGGCGGCCGCGGTGGCCTTCGCCGGCGGCTTCGTCGCGCGCGGCGGCGCCTCGGCGTGGGACGCCTCCGACACCGGGAGGCCGGACGTGGTCGCGGAGCCCGGGGCGGACGGGGTGATCGCCCGGGTGCGCGCGGCCGGCGGCACCGTGGTGGCCACCGGCGGCTGCTTCGACCTGCTGCACCCCGGCCACGTCGCGACGCTGCGGGCCGCCCGCGGGCTGGGTGACTGCCTGGTGGTGTGCATCAACTCCGACGACTCGGTGCGCCGGCTCAAGGGCCCGTCCCGGCCGCTGGTGACCGCGGCGGACCGGGCGCGGGTGCTGGGGGCGCTGGAGTTCGTCGACGCCGTCGTCGTGTTCGACGAGGACACCCCGGCCGAGGTGATCGGGCGGCTGCGCCCGGACGTGTGGGCCAAGGGCGGCGACTACGCCGGCGCGGACCTGCCCGAGGCGGCGGTGCTGCGGGGTTGGGGCGGCCAGGCGGTCGTGCTGCCCTACCTCGACGGGCACTCCACGACGGCCCTGGTCGAGCGCTCCCGCGTGTGAAAGGCCCTCCCGGGTGCATTTCGCGCGCGAAAGGCACCGAGGACGGCCCACCGGTCGCGGTCGTGCTCCGGCCGCTGGGCCTGGGGGACCTGCTCACCGGCGTGCCCGCGATCCGCGCGGTGCGGGCGGCGGTGCCCGGCCACCGGCTGGTGCTCGCCACCACCGCGGCGCTGGAGCCCCTTGCCTCGTTGATCGACGCCGTCGACGAGGTGCTGCCCGCCCGCGAGCTCGAGCCGCTGGACTGGCCCGGCCCGCCGCCCGAGCTCGCCGTCGACCTCCACGGAAAGGGGCCGGCCTCGCACGTCGTGGTCGCCGACCTGCACCCCGATCGGCTGCTCACCTTCGAGAGTCCCGGCTATCCCGGGCCCGCGTGGTACGCCGACGAGCACGAGGTGCGGCGCTGGTGCCGGCTGGTCACCGAGGGGCTCGGCGTGCCGGCCGACCCCGACGCGCTCGACCTCGCCGTCCCCGCCGTCCCCGCGCCGGCCCCCGCGGGCGTCTCGCTGGTGCATCCCGGGGCGGCGTACCCGGGACGGCGCTGGCCGGCCGACCGGTTCGCGGCCGTCGCCCGGCACCTGGCCGCCCGCGGTCTGGACGTGCGCATCACCGGGGGACCGGCCGAGGTGCCGCTCGCCCGGGCGGTGGCCGAGGGCGCCGGGCTGGGGGAGGGGTGCGTGCTGGCCGGGCGGACGACGACGCTCGAGCTGGCCGCGGTGGTCGCAGGTGCCCGCGTCGTGGTCAGCGGCGACACCGGCATGGCCCACCTGGCGACCGCCTACCGCCGTCCCTCGGTCGTGCTGTTCGGTCCGGTGTCGCCGGCGCTGTGGGGGCCGCCGGTCAGGGCCGGGGAGCAGGGGCCACTGCACGTCGTCCTCTGGCACGGCGACGGCAACGGGGACCCGTGGGGCACCGAGCTCGACCCGGCGCTGGGGCGGATCACCGTCGAGGAGGTCACCGCCGCGCTCGACGACCTGCTGGCCCGCACCTGACCTGCGCTGCTGTCCTGCGCGGGCGGGAGCCGGGGAGTGCGTCCGCAGAGGCTCAGGCGGTGAGTGCAGGAGCACTCACCGCCTGAGGCGCGTTATGTGTGTTGACCTATGCAATCTCGAGGTCGGCGGCGTGAACGCGTAGCAGGGTGTGCGCGGCGATCGTGGCGGCGGTGCGGGTCAGCAGGCCCCAGAAGGTGTGGGCGCC